>NZ_LFJB01000067.1:0-98292 GCF_006658625.1 Bradyrhizobium sp. UNPF46 | reverse complement strand
TCGGCCTCCGCCAAAGTGCTGGCGTCGGCCAAGTCGCTGTCAGGCGAGAGCACCCGCCTCAAGGTCGAGGTCGGCAAGTTCCTGGATGCGATCCGGGCCGCGTAGGTGCCCATTGTGGAGAGGCCGCGCTTCTCCTAGACTTGCATCACGGGGGTGTCGCAGCCTCCCCGTGAAGTGGTGATCCCACGCAAGCGCTGCTCGCTGACGTATGGAGCGAGCAATGGATGGGATCGCAATCGAGCTTCCGCTTTTCCTGTTGGCCACCTTCGCCGGTGCGTTCGTCGCCGGCCTCTCCGGCTTTGCCTTCGGCCTCGTCGCGGCATCGCTGTGGCTCTACGTGCTGACGCCGCTTCAGAGCGCCAGCCTGATCGTGGGCTTCGGCCTCCTTGTGCAGGGCTACTCGGTCTGGAAGCTGCGCAGCGCGCTCGACTGGCGCCGGCTGTGGCCCTTCATCATCGGTGCCGTCGCGGGCGTGCCGGCCGGCGTGTCGCTCTTGACCTGGGCCGATCCGAACAGCGTGCGCATCGCTGTCGGAGCGATCCTGGTCGTCTACAGCCTCTACGCGTTCCTGCGGCCGAAACTTGAGGTCGCGACCATCGTGCCACCGGCCGCCGACATGACGGTCGGTTTCGTCAATGGCCTGCTCGGCGGGCTGACCGGCCTTGCCGGCATCGTCATCACCATCTGGTGCAATCTGCGCGGCCTGCCGAAGGACGTTCAGCGCGCAACCTTCCAGCCGATCGCCGTCGTGGTGTTCGCCGTGACCGCGCTTCTGCTGGGCGCCAGGGGAGGGCTCACGCTCGAGACGGCGAAGCTGTTCGTGCTCGGCCTGCCGTTCCTGTTTGCCGGCACATGGCTCGGGCTGAAGCTGTTCGGCCGGATCGACGAGACCATATTCCGCAAGATCGTGCTGGCGCTGCTGTTCGTCTCCGGCGTCGCGCTGCTGTTCTGAGCCGCAGCTCAGAACTCGCCGTGCAGTCGTCCTGAAAACACCGACACCGGTCCACGATCGGCGTTGTAGGCGGGATTGACGATGAGCTGGTAGTCGGCGGTGAAGGTCAGCGCCTTGTTCAGCGCATAGGCGTAGTAGGTTTCCAGCACGCGCTCGCGGCGATAGTTCAACTGACCATCGCCGATCAGCGGGCCGAGACCGCCGGCGGCGATGAAGTCGCGATGGTCCTGCGACAGGCCGTTGACGGCGCCGGCGATGGCGACGACGTCGTCGGGCCGGCCCCATCTCGCTCCCTTGACGGAGACGCCGCCGGACAGGCTGCGATCGATGTCGGTGAACGCCATGATCTCGGTCCGGCCGTTGTTCCAGCTCCAGCGGCCGAACACGCCGATATCGTCGGTGATGGCTTGCTCGAGGTTGAGGGCGTAACCGTACTTGATGCGGCCGCGGCGGGTCTGGCTGATGTCGACGCCGAACGCTGGATTGTCCAGCGTCTCGCGATAGCTGCCGGAATAGGCGCTGTTGACGAAGCCGAGCGTGCGCAGCTTGCCGGGCTGACCGAACAGCGAATAGCGCAGTTCGAGCTCCCCGACATATTCGCCGCGCCGGCCGATATTCATGTCGAAATTGCTCGAGTTGGACACGGCGTCCATCAGGAAGTAGCCGCCGCGTATCGCCCATTGCTTCTGGTTCAATTCGGCGGTGGCACCATAGCCGAGGCCGAGCTTGTCGGCGGCATAGTCGAAGGCGCCGGACGCCCAGATCGACCAGTTCATGAAATCCTTGCGCGGATCGTGCGCGTAGGAATTGCCGTCGAACACGTCGACCACGGAGAATTTTCCGACCTGCAAGGTCAGGCGCGAGACGTCAACCTTGCTCGCGAGCTGAAGCTGGCCGCTGGCAAGCTCTTCCTGCTCGCCGCCGAAGCCGAAAGTATGGCGCACGAACAGCCGCGAGGCGTTGAAATGCGGATAGGGAAAGCCGGACTTCTGCGCTTCGCCGTTGGGGAAGCCCGCGGCGCCCGTCGTGTTGTTGAAGCCAAAGCCCTGCAGCAGCTCGGGATTGAAATAGACCTCGCCGCCGTCCCACAGCCGCGCGTTCAGATAGAGCGAGTTGCTCCAGGTCTGCTGAAAATCAGGCGACGGAAGCAGGCTGTTGGTGCCGGTATAGGGCGCGCGGAACGCGGGGTAGCCCTGTCCCAGCACAGTCGACTGGCCGTGAATCTCCCAGCGGTTCGACTCCGTGTCGGTGATGTCCGACTTCGGATTGTAGGTCGGCACGCCCGGCCAATCGATCTTGCGATTGAGGCCGATCCGCAGGCTGTGAAAATCCATCGACGATGAATATTGCCCGCCGGAGGGGAAGGTGACGCTGGCGTTCTCGAACTTGCTGTAGAGATATTCGAGCCGCGTGGTCCAATGCGGCGCGAAGGCGTATTCGACGCCGCCGCCGGCGGTCCAGCCGAATCGCGTGTGCAGCACCTTTTCTTCAATGCCACCCGTCGGCGTCGACAGAAAGCGCTCACCGGTGAAGGCCGCGCCGCCGGTGGCATAGAGCAGCCAGTTGCCGGTGGCGTAACCGAGCCGCGCGCGCAGGCTCGCGACATAGTCCCAGCGTTCCTCCGCGCCCGACAGCGCCGTCGCCGCCGATGACACGACGTGGTTGGATGGCATATAATTCGGAAACGAGATGTCGCCTTCGACACCGAGCAGCAGGCCCGAATGGAGGCGCCAGTTGTAGCCGGCCTGGACGCCGCCGGTTGCGCCGGTGAAGACGTTGTTGTCGGTTGCGAGCGTCGGATCGGTCAATGTCGCCGCGGAGGTGCCGCGGGTGACGCCGACATGGGCGCCGATATAGAGGCCGGTCCAGTCATAGACCGCCTTCAGCGCCGGCGCCTTGAGCGGCAGATCGGCCGCGCGGCCCGTCGCGGGAACAGCCAGCACGCCCGAGGCGATCGCCGCAGCTGTCCGTAAGTACCTGAAACGATAACGCCTCAACGTCACGACGCACGCCCCCAAACGCGAATGTATCCCACTCGCCGCAGCCGACATCCCTGCCGGTTCGCAACGATTCTGTCATCAGGTCCTTGGCTGTTCACGCGATCGGTCGAGATGATCTCGATCCGACGTGATTTCTTCCCAAGCTCCAGATCCTGTTGCGAACATTATTGCGATTAATTCGCAATAGCAACTGGCGCGCTTTGCCGCACGGAACGGTTCGCACTTCGGTGTGACGGGCTTGCAACAAACCCAGCGAAGCCCAAAAATGAATGACCCGCCCGGGGGGACAACCGGGCGGGTCGGGGCACGACACGGGGTGGATGAGGCGCCCGTGTCGGACGCAGGATCCACTTAGGAGATCGGCCTCAGGTACTCGGATCAGTAGCAGCTACGAACGCGGCCGACGTACTGGCCGAAGGCGTTGTACTGTGCGACCCAGCCGCAGCGGTGATAGCCGTAGTAATAGGGGTCGTTGCTGGCGGCGATCGCGGAGCCGACGACGGCGGCGGTGGCGATGCCGGCGCCCACACCCCAGACCCAGCCGGGCTGCTTGGCTTCGGCCGAAGTGGTGGTGGACGCGATGCTGCCGGTAACGGCGAGAGCAGCGAGAGCGACGGCGGCAATCTTGGTCTTGATCGACATGTGAAACTCCATCCGGGGTTGAGGCGGTCCGTTGTGGCCCGCGTGCCCAATTGGACGGAGGCTCTTCCCGTCCGGTTCGAATGCGGCGATTCGGCTTCCGGGCTGAGGATTTTTCGCCAATGATTATAAAGGGATGCGAGCTAGCCGAGCGGGCCCTTGGCGAGCCTGTTCACGTCGAAGTTATCGACCTCGCCGAGCAACTCGCAAAAAGCCGTCGCTCCGCGATCGATCAGCTGCTCGCCCTTTTCGGCCACGGCCAATGTCGCATTGCCGATCGCGCCGCTGACATGAAGATCCTGCGCCTGCCAGGCGAACGGTGCCGGGCGCTGCGTCGACAGCCAGCGATATTGCTGCTCCATCGCGATGCTGCTCGCGGGAAAATCCGCGATCGCATCCTTGCGCACCTGCTCGGGATAGCGCGCCAGCATGATCGAGGTCTCGACGGCGCCACCGTGAATGCCGTGGCGTACCTCTTCCGCGGGGAACAGGCTGTCGGCGCCCGACAGCCGTGACCACGACGTCGTCACCACGAACAGTTTTTGGTGCGCGCGAAGGTCCTGCGCCACCAGCATCATGGCCGCGCTGTTGCCGCCATGGCTGGTGATGATGACGAGCTTCCTCACGCCGCGCCGCGCGATGTCCTCGCCGATACCAGTCCATCGCCTCAGCGCGGTTTCAGTCGGCAGCGTCTGCGTGCCCGGATAGTCGATATGCTCGGTGGAGATCCCGACGGGTTCGACGGGAAGAAAACTGGCCGGAACGGCGTCGGGCAGAAGCTCGCGCACGCGCCCAAGATACGCGTCCGCGATCAGCACGTCGGTGGTCACAGGCAAATGCGGGCCGTGCTGCTCGGTCGCCGCCAGTGGCAGCACTGCGATCCAGCGCGACGTTTCCGCAGGGGACGTCTCGGCCCAGCGGATCCTGGTCCAGTCGCGGGAAGGCGTCATCAAGGTTTCTTTGCCCGAATTTGTCACGTAGTTTGGGTTATCAGGGGACGCGGGCCAGGCCGGCTCGTGTCCCCTGATGTCATCAGGTTTTATCGCGTTGGTTTGCCCCGAGCTAGACGCGATTGGGCTGGAAGCGATCGACGGAGTGCCAATATGACCCCCTCCCATCTGCGCAGAGCGTTGACTGCGAGCCTGTTGGCCGCCCTGGTGTCGGTCGCCCCGGCGCGGGCCGAGACGCTCGACAAGGTCACCTTCGGCACCAACTGGGTCGCCGAGGCCGAGCATGGCGGCTTCTTCCAGGCGGTCGCCGACGGCACCTACAGGAAATACGGGCTCGACGTCACCATCGTTCCGGGCGGGCCCAACGAGAACAACCGGATGCTGCTGATCGCGGGCAAGATCGATTTCTTCATGGCCGCGAACACGCTGATGTCGTTCGATGCGGTCGCCAACAACGTTCCCGTCGTGACCATTGCCGCGATCTTCCAGAAGGATCCGCAGGTGATGCTGACGCAGCCGGATGCCAAGGTCAGCAAGATCGAGGACCTCAAGCCGCTGACGCTGTTCGTCTCCAAGGAGGGCATGGGCAGCTACTTCCAGTGGCTGAAGTCCGAATATGGTTTCAGCGAAAAGAACGTCCGCCCCTATAATTTCAACCCCCAACCCTTCATCGCCAATCCCAAGAGCGCCATGCAGGGCTATGTCACCTCCGAGCCCTTCGCGGTGGAGAAGGCCGCCGGCTTCAAGCCGAACGTGCTGCTGCTCGCCGATTACGGCTTCAACACCTACTCGACCCTGATCGAGACCCGCCGCGACATCGTCGAGAAGAAGCCTGACATGGTGCAGCGTTTCGTCGATGCCTCCATGGTCGGCTGGTACAATTACATCTACCGCGACAATTCCGCCGGCAACGCCATGATCAAGAAACTCAATCCGGAGATGACCGACGATCTGCTCGCCTATTCCGTCGCCAAGATGAAGGAGCATGGCATCGTCGATTCCGGCGACAGCTTGAAGAACGGTATCGGCGCCATGAGCGACGAGCGTTACACCTCCTTCTTCAACAAGATGGTCAAGGCCGGCGTCGTGAAGCCCGATCTCGACTTCCGCAAATCCTACACGCTGCGCTTCGTCAACAAGGGCGTCGGCGTCGAGCTGCGCCCGAACAAGCCGTAGCGCAAGGTCGATGTCACCGGGCAAAACCTCGTCCGCCGTCGAGACCGGCCTGACGCATCTCGCCGTCAGCCTGCGGGGCGTGACGAAGACCTACGACAACGGCGTCATGGCGCTCGGCCCGCTCGACCTCGCGGTGCGCAAGGGCGAGTTCATCTCGCTGCTGGGCCCGTCCGGCTGCGGCAAGTCGACGGTGTTGCGGATCATCGCGGAGCTCAGCGCGCCGTCCTCCGGGATCGTGCGGGTGGCGCGCCACGAGGGCGAGTTGCAGCCGGGGCGAGCCCTGCCAGGTCACGGCATCGGTTTCGTGTTTCAGGAGCCGACGCTGATGCCCTGGACCAGTGTCCGCGAAAACGTGCGGCTGCCGCTGAAGCTCGCCGGCGTGCCGAAGGCGGACGCGCGCGCGCGGGCCGACGCGGCGCTGGAGAGCGTCGGGCTCGCCGATTTCGCAGACAGCTTTCCACGCGAGCTCTCCGGCGGCATGAAGATGCGGGTGTCGCTGGCCCGTGCGCTCGTCACCGATCCGGATATCCTTCTGATGGACGAGCCGTTCGCCGCGCTCGACGAGATCACGCGCTTCCGTCTCAACAACGATCTGCTCGCGCTGTGGCGGGCGCTCGGCAAGACAGTCATCTTCGTCACCCATTCGGTGTTCGAATCCGTCTATCTGTCGCAGCGCGTGGTGGTGATGACGGCACGGCCGGGCCGGATCCAGGCCGACATCCGCATCGAGACGGTCGAGCCGCGCGGCGAAGCGTTTCGCACCTCCGCCGCTTATTCCGATTATTGCAGGAAAGTGTCGGCGGCGCTGGCGCCGTCCTATTCGGGACAATCGACGCTATGAGCGCGCAGGCGACCGCCACCGCGAAGCCGCAAGGTGGGCAGCGCGCGCTGCGCCTGGTGCTTCCCGTCATCGTGTTCGCGGCCGGCCTCGTCGCCTGGGAACTGGTGGTCCGCATCAAGGCCATCCCGCCTTACGTGCTGCCGGCGCCCTCCGTGATCGTGCTGACCCTGATCAAGGACTGGGCGGTGCTGTCGCAATCGCTCGCCACCACGCTCCTGACCACGCTCGAAGGCTTTGTCGCCGCCTCCATCGGCGGCATCGCGCTGGCGCTGCTGTTCAACCAGTCGAAATGGGTGGAATATTCCCTGTTCCCCTATGCGATCGTGCTCCAGGTCACCCCGGTGATCGCGATCGCGCCGCTGCTCCTGATCTATCTGGAACAGCAGACCGCGGTCGTGGTCTGTGCCTTCATCGTCGCCTTTTTCCCGGTGTTGTCCAACACCACGCTCGGGCTCAATTCGGTCGATCGCAACCTCGCCGGCCTGTTCCAGCTCTATGGCGCATCAAAGCCGCAGACACTGCGCCTTTTGAAGCTGCCTTCGGCGTTGCCCTACATTCTCGGAGGCTTGCGCATCGCGGGCGGTCTGTCGCTGATCGGCGCGGTCGTCGCCGAGATCGCGGCGGGAACGGCGGGCGCCGGCTCTGGGCTCGCCTACAGGATCGCCGAATCCGGCTACCGATTGAACATACCCCGCATGTTCGCCGCGCTGCTTTTGTTGTCGCTGGCCGGGATTGTCATCTATGGGGTGCTGGCGCTAGTTTCCCACCTCGTTTTGCGGCGCTGGCATGAGAGCGCTCTTGGAAAGGAAAACTGATGGCTGCCGGTTCGATTTCGTCCGAAAAGATCGACCTTCTGATCTATGGGCCGGTGCGGCCGATCCTCGAGAACGGGTTTTCCGATCATTTCGTCGTGCACAAGGCCGAGACGCGCGGCGACCTCGAGCGGCTGACGCCGGCGATCCGCGATAAGATCCGCGGCGTCGCCGTGACCTATCATACGGTCCGCGCCGACAAGGACTCGCTGTCGCAATTGCCCAAGATCGAGATGGTGGCGAGCTTCGGCGTCGGCTACGACCATATCGACGCCAAGTACGCGGCCGAGCACAACATCATCGTCACCAACACGCCCGACGTGCTGACCGAGGAGGTCGCCGACGTCGCGATGGGCCTTTTGATCTCGACCTTGCGCGAGTTCATCAAGGCCGACCGCTATGTGCGCTCCGGTCTCTGGCAGACGCAGAACTATCCGCTCAGCGTCGGCTCGCTGCGCGACCGCAAGGTCGGCATCGTCGGCATGGGCCGGATCGGCCAGGCCATCGCGCGCCGGCTCGATGCATCGCTGGTGCCGGTGGTCTACCACTCGCGCAACCCGTCCAAGGACGTCTCCTACAAGCACTACCCTGATTTGATCGAGATGGCGAAGGCGGTGGACACGCTGATGGTGATCGTGCCCGGCGGTGCCTCCACCAACAAGATGATCAATGCCGAGGTGCTGAAGGCGCTCGGCCCGCGCGGCGTGCTGATCAACGTCGCGCGCGGCTCGGTGGTGGACGAGCCGGCGCTGGTCCAGGCGCTGAAATCCGGCACCATCCTCGCCGCCGGCCTCGACGTGTTCGCGGCCGAGCCGAACGTGCCGGACGAGCTCAAGACCATGCAGAACGTCGTGCTGCTGCCGCATATCGGTTCGGCCTCGGTGGTGACGCGCAACGCGATGGACCAGCTCGTGGTCGACAACCTCAAATCATGGTTCTCGGGCAAGGCGCCTTTGACGCCGGTTGCCGAAACACCGTTCAAGGGGCGCTGATGAGGAATCTTCGGGTCGTTGCATCCGCCGTCGCGGCCTCTTTGGCCGCGATCGGCGGCGTCGCGGCCTATTTGGCCGCGATCGGAATCGCGCATGCGCAGGATACGACGGCCCTGAAGAAATCGATGCCCGGGCAGTGGGAGCTCTCGACCACCGAGCGCAGCAAGACCTGCGTCGTCACCATGAAGGCCGACGCTGCGGGCCAAGGCTACAAGCTGGAGATGGAGCCGGCCTGCAAGACCGCGCTGCCGTTCACCAAGGACATCGTGGCCTGGAGCGTCAGGGGGCTCGACATCGTCCGCCTGCAGGACGCGACCGGTGAAGCCGTGATCGACTTCACCGAGGTCGAGGCCGGCATCTTCGAAGGCCTGCGTCAGGGCGAAGGCGTCTACATCCTGCAGGATCTCGCCGCAGCTCGCTCGATGGCCAAGTCGATGGACCAGATGATCGGCGACTGGGCGATGGTGCGCGGCAACGGCCAGCCGGTGTGCGGCTTGACGCTGACCAACACCGAGGCGGCGCCGGACAATTTCCAGGTCTTCCTCAAGCCGAAATGCGACGCGGCCATCGCGCAGTTCAACCCGACGCAATGGCGGCTCGAGCGCGGTCAGATCATCCTGATGTCGAAATCAGGCGGGACCTGGCAGTTCGAGGCCGACGACAACGCGCAATGGCGCCGCGTCCCCGACACCGCCGATCCCCTGATCATGCTGCGTCAGTAGGCGGCCCGACATTCGCTGCCGCCGAATGGCGCCACGCGGTGGCGGAACCTGCGGACCGGGCATCTCGTTGACGGAAGAAGCGATGTCGTTGGGAGATCCGGCATGGCCAAGCGCGTTCTCGCGATCGGCATCGAACCCGGCAGTGCCGACTACAGCGCATTCCCACAGCTGACGCCGGAGCTCGTGCGCAACTACATCGAGGCGCAGCTGTTGCGCCTGCGCGATCTCGGCTTCGAGGTCACGAGCTGCCTGATCGATCTCGACGTCACCGCGGAAGCCGTCGTCACGGCGGCCCTGCGCGATCAGCGTTTCGACTGCATCGTGATCGGCGCCGGCCTGCGCGAACCGAAGGAGCGCCTCGTGCTGTTCGAGAAGGTGCTCAACCTCGTCCACCGCCTCGCGCCTGACGCTGCGATCTGCTTCAACACCAATCCGGCCGACACCGTCGATGCGGTGCGGCGCTGGATCGAGCCCTGAACGCCGGCCCTTGCTTCAGCACTGGCGAGCCGTGGTGCTGGGCGACGAGCCATTTGCCGTCGAGCCGAACAGCACTCCTTTGCGATGGCTCAATGACGGCGGCCGCCGCCCGGAGTAGATTTACTTCGATTATCGTGCCGGCCGCCAGTTCCGAAATTCGGCAATGGTGCCGGCTTTACTCTGCCCCGGGCGCTACGCAGGTGTGCCGGCAAACTGGAGGATTCGGAATGCTTCGCGGAATTGCTCTTGGACTTGCAGCCTGTCTCGCGGTTGCGGTCGCCATGCCGGTTCGTGAGGCGGTCGCCCAGGACGCCATCGGCGGCGCCATCATCGGCGGTATCGGCGGTGCGGTCGTCGGCGGCGCGATTGGGGGAGGCCGCGGCGCTGCCATTGGCGCCGTCGTCGGTGCCGGGACGGGCGCCGCCATCGCCTCCGAAGGCGAGCGTCGCCGCTCCGGCTACTACGCCTATCAGCGCGGCTGCTACATGCAGCGGCCGGATGGATACTACGTCCGGGTCCATCCGAGATATTGCTATTGAGCGATCGGGCTCAATTGCATCGTCCGACGGTGCCGCTGGCGGCGCCGGCCTCGAAATCACCCGGCGCGATCGCGTGCCCGTCGAAGAGCACGCCGATCTGGTTGCCGATTCCGAATTGCTCGGACCCGCGGCGGCGTTGATTGAGTAGCTGGACGATGTTCCACTCGTCGTGGGACCCGGCGCTGAACGTGACCGCAGCGCGCAGTGCATAGTAGTTGCGGAAGCCGCGTTTGCTGAGCCTGCCGGCATTCACGGTCTTCATCAGATCGGGGTCTGATCCAAGCCGCTGATCGAAATAGGCCTCGATCCTGTCCGCATCGCCCGCGCCGGTGAGTCCGAAAAACTGTGCGAAATCGGTCGGACCGGCGAAGTAGAAGAAGTCGATGTCCTCGCCATACCCTCCGCGCCCTTCGAGGATCTGGGTCCACATATACATGTAGTCCGCGCCCGTGGCCGTCTCCGGCAGATTGCCCTCCGCGCCCGGATTGAGAACCCAGGTCGCGGACGATCCAAATCGCTGCTCGATCCGCTCCTTGGTTCTCTGCGCCACATCCCGGTTCACACCGAAATAGCCGCCGCCCAGCGTCGACAGCGGGATGCTCAGATAGCCGGTCATCCTGCCGGTCGCGCGCTGGTCGGCGAGGAGTTGTCTGACCCTTGCGACATTGGCGGTGATCGCGTCCAGATTTGCCGCCGTGACGCAATAACACACGCCGGTCAGGGTGCAGGCGGTGGTCTTTTCGACAGGCGTTGGCCATATGCTGTTGAGGATCTGCGCAAGACGCGCGCCGCCCTTGGCGAGCTGATCGTGCTTCAATTCCGCCTGCTTGGTCGCATACGCCGCCTCATCGTCAACACGCACCTGCCATCGGCCGTGATCCGCGGCGGCGAAGCTCAGGCCGGCGAATGCCGCGTGCGAGACCATGACCGTCTCGCTTGCCCAGGTCGCCGCAAGCGCGTCGACCGGTCCCGGTGTCTTCCCGACCGCTTTCGCCTTCTTGATCAAATCCGGACTCGCATTCTCGCCGAGGTCTTCCGCAATCGCGTCCCACTGGCTGTGCAGATTGTTCTCGGCAGGGCCTAGCAGGTTGCCGCCTCGCGTCTCGGTCGCGGGATTGAGGCCGCCCTGGTCCGGATTTACGAGCTGGCCGGACTGATCGAGGTAGACAGCGCCAACATGCAGCGGCTGGTGCAGATCGCCGACGAAATGCGCCAGCAACAGCAACGCTTCCTTCTTGTCGCGGATCGAGAACGGCAGCGGCGCCGGCTGGCCGCGAAGGACCGAAATCGCGGCGTTGATGGCGCCAACGATATCGTGGTCGCTGGTGCCGACATAGCCGCGCTTGTAATCGTCGTGCTGGATGGCGACGTCGGCGAAATGATAGGCTTCGCCGCAGCCGTGCCCCTTCGCGGCTTCGCAATCCAGCCAGTTGCGCGAAACATAGTCTTCCATGCGCGCCGTCTCGGCCGGCGTCTCGAAGGCCGTGCAGGGAATCCGATATTCCGGCTTGGTCGGCGCGTAGCGGAAGGTGCCGTCGGGCAACCGCGCCACGCTGCGGACGCAATCGGCCCAAGGGGCCGCGACGCGGAGCTCGAAGCCGAGAATGTTGGCGACCTGCTGCCGCGCGTTGGGACCGAGCAGTTGATCCGCAATAGCGCCGGTCACCTCGTGGCCCTGATAGGCCCAGGCGAAGGCGCGTTCGCTGAAGCTGATGAAGGCGATCGCGGCAATGACAAAAATCCGAGCGGCCATGGACTGTCTCCAGAAATGAAGCTCTAGAAATGGGCGGCCGGAAAAGCGACCGCACACGGCGCGGCTAACTCTGCAATGACACTACCTTACATCGTGCGACGAAATTATTGCAATCGAAAGCGATGCGCCCCCCCGGCTTTCGCTAGATCAACCTCAACCCGCGCAAGCTCGCATGTCCACCCTTCCCGACGATGATGTGGTCGTGCACGGCAATCCCGAGCGGCCTTGCGATGTCGATGATCGCCTTCGTCATTTGGATATCGGCCTGCGAGGGCGAGGGATCGCCGCTGGGGTGGTTGTGCACCAGGATCAGCGCGGTCGCCGATAATTCCAGCGCGCGCTTGACCACCTCGCGCGGGTAGACCGGGGTGTGGTCGACGGTGCCGGTCTGCTGCACCTCGTCGGCGATCAGCTGGTTGCGCTTGTCGAGGAACAGCAGGCGGAACTGCTCCTTGTCGGCGAACGCCATGCTGGAGCGGCAATAGTCGATCACCTCGTTCCAGGACGATAGCGCGTTACGGCTGTTGACCTCGCCCTTGGTCACGCGGCTCGCTGCGGCCGCAATCAATTTGAGCTGGTTGATCGCGGCATCGCCGACACCATCGACCTCGCGCAGCCGCGCGACAGGGGCGTGCACGACCTCGGCGAACGAGCCGAAGGTCTTGATCAGCGCCTTCGCCAGCGGCTTGGTGTCGCGCCGCGGCAGCGCCGGAAACAGCGCCATCTCCAGCAGCTCGTAATCGCTCAGCGCATCGGGACCGGCGCTGTAGAAGCGCTCGCGCAGCCGTTCGCGATGGCCGTGATAATGCGGCGCGTCCTCAGGCTTGCTCTTGTCGTGGTGCGGCTTGGCGGGCATCGGCCGCCAGCATTGCCGGGGACCCGCGTTTTTGCAACCATCAATTGCGCCCCTGCGCGCCGGCCGGTTTGCCGAGAGCGGGTGCCGTGACGGCCACCACCCCGGCGAGAATGAGCGTCATCCCGGCAAGGCTGGACCAGCTCAAGTGCTCGCCGAGAATGGCGGTGCCGAGCGCCACGGCGAAGCCCGCGCGCAGATAGCTGCCGCTGGTCGTGCCGAGCGCGCCGAGCGTGCGGATCAGCCGGAAATAGATCACCATCGCAAAGGCCGTGCAGACCATCGCCAGCGCGATCACGGCGGCGATCGCCCGTGCGGGCGGCGGTGCCAGCCCCCACGGCTGTTCGAGAATGGCGGCGGCCGGGAGCATCAGCACCGCGGCGCAGCTCATCGCTCCGGCCGCCGTGACGATCGCAGGGAGCCCGGAGAAGCGCTGCCCCCAGATCGGCGCGAGCGCGTAGCAGAGGCTGGCGCCGAGCACTGCCATCTGCGCCAGAGGCGCAGCCGTGCCGACCCCGGACAGCGCATCGATGCCCATGGTCAGGGCCACGCCCGCGAGGCCGAGAGCAACGCCGATGACCTTCCGGCCGCTGATTGCCTGCCGCCCGCGTTTGGTCATGACAGCGATCGCGAGCACGAACATCGGCGGGGTCGCATTGAGCACGCCCGCGAGACTGCTTGCGATATGCATCTCGCCCCAGCTGATCAGGGTGAAGGGCAGCGCGCTTTGCAGCAGCCCCTGCACGAAGAAGGCGGCCCATACCGATCCCCGGCGGGGCAGGGCATGTCCTTGCGCAGCGGCGACCAGGATCAGGAGCAAGGCCGCGATCGTCACCCGCGCGGCAACCATCGTGAAGGGCGGAATGGTCGGGATGGCAATCTTGATCAGCGTGAACGAGCTGCCCCAGATCAGTGAGAGCAGCAGCAGGAGCCCGATGTCGATCGCGAGCGTGGTTTGTCGTGACGTCGTCGGTTGGGTCTGTGTGCTCACGCGATTTGCTCCTGCGGTGCTTGGCACCATGAGCCGGAGCCGCGAGGCAGGCTGGCTGAATTCGGACCTCATCGCCGGGTCGAGTCCGATTTCAGCTACTCGGCACGCCGTGCCGCGTCTATTCTCCTGCGATGACGCAAGGCCCGGCGCAGCGGCAAACGCTGCCACCGCATCTCGACTGGGACACCTGCGATCGGGCACGCCTCTCGCGTGCGCGCGCGTTCGACGGCCTGTTCTTCTCGGGCGTGCGCTCGACGCGGATCTATTGCCGGCCGGTCTGTCCGGTTCGCCCCGCGCGCTCGGAGAATGTCACCTTCTACGCGACCGCGGCGGCTGCGGAGCGCGCCGGCTTTCGCCCGTGCCTGCGCTGCCGGCCGGAAACCGCGCCGGGGTCGCCGGCCTGGATGGGGACCGCCACCACCGTTGCGCGTGGCATGCGCATGATCAACGACGGTTTCCTGGATCGGTCATCAATGGCGGAACTGGCTGAAGCTCTTGGGGTCGGGCCGCGTCATCTGCTCCGCCTGTTCATGCGACACGCCGGAGCGAGCCCGAGCGAGATCGCTGCGACCCGCCGCGTGCAGGAAGCCAAGCGCCTGATCGACCAGACCGAGATGAATTTGGCGGAGATTGCGTTTGCGGCCGGCTTCGGCAGCGTCCGCCGCTTCAACGACGCCTTTGCGGCGACTTACAAGAGGGCACCATCGTCATTCCGCCGCCGGCGGTAGCCGTTGCGCCGGGCTCACCCGATCTGCTTCTCGCCGTGCCGCTCCGACAGCGTGAAGATCTCGACGCCGGTCGCGGTGACGCCGACGGAGTGCTCGAACTGCGCCGACAGCGAGCGGTCGCGGGTCACGGCGGTCCAGCCGTCGGACAGGATCTTCACATGCGGCTTGCCGAGATTGATCATCGGCTCGATGGTGAAGAACATGCCGGGCTTGAGCTGCACGCCCTCGCCGGGCCGGCCGATATGGATGATGTTCGGCTCGTCGTGGAACATGCGACCCAGGCCATGGCCGCAGAAATCGCGCACCACGCTCATGCCCTGCGGCTCGACGAAGCTCTGGATGGCGTGGCCGATGTCGCCGGTGGTGGCGCCGGGCTTCACCGCGGCGATGCCGCGCATCATCGCTTCATAGGTCACCTCGATCAGCCGCTCGGCCTTGCGGGCGATCGGGCCGATCGCATACATCCGGCTGGAATCGCCATACCAGCCGTCGACGATGAAGGTGACGTCGATGTTGACGATGTCGCCTTCCTTCAGCGGACGGTCGCCGGGCATGCCGTGGCAGACCACGTGGTTGAGCGAGGTGCAGGTCGAGTAGCGATAGCCGCGATACATCAGCGTCGCCGGAAAGGCGCCGTGGCTGAAGGCGAAGTCGCGGACGAACTGGTCGATGCGCTCGGTCGGCACGCCGGGTCCGACGATGTCGGTGAGCTCGTCGAGGCACTTGGCCACCAGCGCGCCCGCCTTGCGCATGCCGGCAAAGGCGGCCGGGCCATGCAGCTTGATCTGTCCGGTCTTGCGCAGCGAGGTATCGGTGGCTTCGACGTAGCTCATGCTTGGGCGGTCTTCTGGGGCTGATCAGGACTTCGGCGGAAAGGCTTGATTTCAGGCCCCAATTTAATGATTGCGGGCCTTCATGCAAGCCGAGCGTGCCCGCTCTGGCTCGAAAGAGGCCTAATTCGGGACTTCTACGGTGGTTTCGACCGGCAGCGCGCCGCCGCGGATGCGGATTTCGCGGACCGGATAGGGAACCCGGATGCCCTCGCGCTTGAAGGCGTCCCACAGTGCCAGCATCACGTCGCTCTTGACCTTGTCCATGCCGTCGGGATCGGCGATCCAGAAGGTCAGCGAGAACTTCATCCCGGCCTCGGCGAACTCGGTCAGGATGCAGGTTGGCGGCTTGCCTTTCTGCGCCCGCGGATGGGCTTCCGCGGTCTCGGCCGCAAGCTTGCAGACCAGCTTCGGGTCGGCGTCGTAATTGGTGCCGAGGGCGATCTTCACCAGCGTGTTCTTGTCGGTATAGGTCCAGTTGACGACCTTCTGCGTCACCAGGTCTTCGTTGGGCACCAGGAACTCGCGGCCGTCACCGGCGGCCACGGAAATATAGCGCGTCTTCATCGCGCTGATGCGGCCGGTATTGTCGCCGATGGTGACGAGATCGCCGGGTTTCACCGACTTGTCGGCGAGCAGGATGATGCCGGAGATGAAATTGGCGACGATCTTCTGCAGGCCGATACCGATGCCGACGCCGACCGCGCCGGAGAACACCGCGAGCGCCGACAGGTCGATCCCGACGGCGCCGAGCGCAATGACGATGGCGACGGCCAGCAGCCCGATGCGGATGATCTTGACCAGCAACACCTGCACCGACGGTGTCAGATCGCTGGTCGCGTTGATCCGGCTCTCGGCGAAATTGCTCGCGATGTTGGTGGCCCAGAGAGCGATGAGAAGCAGCGCACCGGCCTTGAGCACCAAGAGCGGGGTCAGCCTGAGGCCGCCGAGCACGATCGCGAAGGAATCGAGCAGGTCGACGGTGGTATCGAGCTGCCCGAGGATGGACAGCGCGGCGATGAACCACGCCGTGATCGACACCAGGCGGACGATGAAGGCATTGCGCAGCACCGAGGTGACGAGCCGGATCACGAGCCAGGCTAGTCCGAGCTTGGCGGCGACCATCAAGAGATAGGAGCGGCTCGGCCAGGTCGCGTGGTACATCACGAGGCGCGAGACGATCACGAGCAGGGTGAACACGGCCGTCGAGGCGCTGGAGACCATCACCCGGGCAAAGTGCCGGAGCGGCAGTGGCCAGCGCATCGCCAGCGAGCTCATGTCGACCCGGCTGCGGATGGCGGCCTCCGCGGCATAGGCGATACCGGCCGCGGCCAGGATGAGACCGAATTGCAGGTAGAACCAGGGCGAGGAGATTTCCGCCCCGACGCTGCGCGCGGTGGTCTGCACGAACTCCATGAAGTCCTTGAGGTCCATGTCCATCGGTCTCGTCGGCAAGCGGGGAGGGATTGATTCGGGGGAGCCGCAGAATCCCACAAAGGGCGTGGCCGAGCCATCGATACACCGGCATGTGATGGACGTTAAGGCCGTAAAATACGGGCAGATTGCCGCGAGACGCGAAAATGGGTTGGCGCGCACAGGCGGCGACGATAGAGATGCCATTCCTGCTGCTTTGACCTGGAAGGTGGATGGCCTCTCTCGACTCCGTCAGCCTCGCCATATTGCTCGGCGCCGTCCTCGTCATGGCCGGTATCCTGTCGAGCCTGCTCGCGCTGCGCTTCGGCGCGCCCCTGCTGCTCGTCTTCCTCGCGGTCGGCATGCTCGCCGGGGATTCCGGTCCCGGGCAGATCCAGTTCGACGACGTCCGCACCACCTATCTGGTCGGCTCGGTGGCGCTCGCGCTGATCCTGTTCGACGGCGGCCTGAAGACGCGTTTTGCCAGCATCCGCACCGTGCTCGCGCCGTCCGTGGTGCTGGCGACCGCCGGCGTGCTCTTGACCGCGCTGATCACGGCGCCGTTCGCCAAATTCGCGCTCGATCTCAACTGGACGGAATCGCTGCTGGTCGGCGCCGTGGTGGCCTCGACCGACGCCGCCGCGGTGTTCCTGCTGGTGCACACCCAGGGCCTGCGCCTGCGCCCGCGCGTCGGCGCGACGCTGGAGGCCGAATCCGGCACCAACGATCCCTTTGCGATCTTCCTCACGCTCATGCTGGTCGAGTACATCTCGCTGGGATCGAGCTCGGCGGGCCATGTGGCGATGGAGTTCATCCAGGAGGCGGTGCTGGGCGCCGTCGTCGGCTTCCTTGGGGGACGCCTCGTCGTCATCGCGCTCAACAAGGTGGCGCTGCCGCAGGGGCTGCACGCGCCGTTCGTGACCACGGGCGCGCTGGTGATCTTCGGCGGCTCGCAGATGATGCACGCCTCCGGCTTCCTCGCGGTCTATCTCGCCGGCATCATCATCGGCAACCGGCCGACGCGCGCGCATAATTCGGTGGTGGCCTTCCTCGATGCCGCGACCTGGCTGGCACAGATCGTGATGTTCGTGCTGCTCGGCCTCCTGGTGTCGCCGAGCCGGTTGGGTACCAGCATCGTGCCGGCGGTCGCCGTCGCGCTCGTGCTGATGCTGGTTGCGCGGCCGATCGCGGTGTTCGCCTGCCTTGCGCCGTTCCGCTTCAACTGGCGTGAAAGGACCTTCATCGCCTGGACCGGCCTGCGCGGTGCGGTCGCGATCTTCCTGGCCTCGATCCCGATGCTGGTCGGCCTGTCCAAGGCCTATCTCTATTTCGACGTCGCCTTCGTCGTCGTCATCATCTCGCTGCTGCTGCAGGGCTGGACCCTGGCGCCGGCCGCGCGCAAGCTGCATGTGGCGCTGCCGCGCGCCGAGCGCGGCCCGCGCCGTGTCGAGCTGGACCTGCCGGGCCAGCTCGAGCAGCAGCTGGTCGGTTATCCCGTGCGGCCCAAGAGCCTCTATTTTCGCCGCGGCCTGATCCCGTCCTGGTCCAAGCCGACGCTGGTGATTCGCAACGAGAACATCCTGACGCCGCTAGAGGCCGATCCGATCGCGCCCGGCGACTACATCTATCTGCTGGCGCCGCCGGAAAAGGCCGAGTCGCTCGACCGCTTCTTCGTCGACATGCAGCCGAGCACCGCGCCGGACCCGCATCTGCTCGGCGACTTCATGGTCTCCGGCGAGCACACGCTGGCCGAGCTCGCCGAGGTCTACGGCGTGAAGGTGAGTGAGGACGAGGGCAAGCTGACGCTCGCCGATTATTTCGACGTCCATCTCGACCGCGCGCCGAAGGAGGGCGCCGAACTCGCGCTGGACGAGATCGTGCTGGTCGCGCGCAGCATCTCCGGCGGCCGCGTCAACGTCGTCGGCCTGCGTCTGCCGGAAGAAGACGAGACGCCCCCGCCGCTGACGCGCGCGCAGGCGCTGCGGAAGAGGCTTTCGGACGTGTGGGCTTCGGTGGCGGGGGTCTAGAACGTTTTCGAGCGAAGTGGACACCGGTTCGCGTGAAGAAAACGCGTCAAAACGAGAATCTAGAGCTTCGGTTCTGATTCAATCAGAACCGAAAATGCTCTAGCCACTTCGCGAGAACGGTAAGCGCGCGACAAAAATCGCGGTGTCATTGCCCGCGAAGGCGGGCTATCCAGTATTCCAGAGGCGGGGGTGGTTGAACCGAGAGGCCGCGGCGTACTGTCATGCCCCGGTCAAGCCGGGGCATGACAGCGATGGTGAGGCGGAAGTATGCCCAGACAAGCTGCCAGCCCCCTCACGCCAGCACCTTCACCCCGCCGAAACTCGTCACCCGGCCCTGCTTGAGCATCACGATCTGCGTGGCGAGCTGGCGCAGCTCGGCGGCGTCGTGGCTGACATAGACCATCGGTACGTTGGCCTCGTCGCGCAGCCGGACGAGATAGGGCAGGATCTCGAGCTTGCGGGCCTCGTCGAGCGCGCCGAGCGGTTCGTCGAGCAGCAAGAGGCGCGGCCGCGAGAGCAGCGCGCGTCCCAGCGCGACGCGCTGACGCTCGCCGCCGGAGAGCTTTCCGGGCCGACGATCCAGCAGCGCGCCGATGTCGAGCAAATCGACGACACGCGTATGCTGCGCCGGATCGGGCGCTAGTCCGTTCATGCGTCGTCCATAATCGAGATTTTGCGCGACGCTGAGGTGCGGGAACAGCCGCGCGTCCTGGAAGACGTAGCCGATGCGGCGGCGATACGTCGGCACATGGATGCCGGCGGCGGTGTCGTCGACGGTCTCGCCGTCGATCACGATGGTGCCGCGGTCGGGCCGCAGGAGGCCGGCGATCATGTTGACCAGGGAGCTCTTGCCGGCGCCGGATGCGCCGAACAGGCCGATAACACGGCCTTCGCCGGCAAAATTGGCCTGGAGCGAAAACTCGCCGAGCTTCTTTTCGATGTCGACCCGCAGCATGGTCAATTCCCGTGCAGGCGCGCCGTCGCACGACGGGCGAACCATTCGGCCGCGATCAGCGCGCCAAGCGCCAGCACGATCGAGACGATGACGAGCCGGCCAGCCGCGGCATCGCCGTCCGGCGTCTGGATCAGCGAGTAGATCGCCGACGAGATCGTCTGGGTCTCGCCGGGAATGTTGGAGACGAAGGTGATGGTGGCGCCGAACTCGCCGATCGCCTTGGCGAAGCCGAGCACCATGCCGGCGAGCACGCCGGGCAGCGCCAGCGGCAGCGTCACCGTGAAAAACACTTTCCACGGCGCCGCACCGAGCGTCTCCGCGGCCTGCTCGAGCCGCCGGTCGATCGCCTCGATCGACAGCCGCATCGGCCGCACCAGGAGCGGAAATGCCATCACGCCGCAGGCGAGCGCGGCGCCGGTCCAGCGGAACGAGAACACGATGCCGAGATGGTCGGCGAGGAATCCGCCGACCAGGCCTTTGCGGCCGAACGTCAGCAACAGCAGATAGCCGGTGACGACAGGCGGCAGCACCAGCGGCAGATGCACGAGCGCGTCGAGCACCGACTTGCCCCAGAAATCGCGCCGCGCCAGCAGCCACGCCAGGGCGATGCCGAAGGGCGTCGCGACCAGCGTGGCGATGATCGCGACCCTGAGCGAGAGCAGGATCGCGGTCCATTCGGCGGGAGATATCTCGGGCATCAAGTGCTGAATATCAGATTGTCGGGCTGACCAGGAACTTGAAGCCGTATTTCTCCAGAATGGTCTTGGCGGCCGAGGAGCGCAGGAAGGCGAGATAGTCGTTGGTCTCGGCCTTTGCGGTCGTGGTCGCGGCGACCGGATAGATGATCGCCGGATGCGACTCCGCCGGGAAGGTGCCGACGATCTTCACGCCCGGCTCGACCTTGGCATCGGTGGAATAGACGATACCGAGCGCAGCCTCGCCGCGCGCCACCAGCGTCAGCGCCGCGCGCACGCTCTCGGCCATGGCGAATTTCGGCTCGGCCGCCTGCCAGGCGCCGAGCTTCTCCAGCGCTGCCTTGGCATATTTTCCGACAGGGACCGACTTGACGTCGCCGGTCGCGATCCTGCCGTCGCCGGCGAGCTTGGCAAGGTCGAAGCCTTGCGCGATGGTGACGTTGTCGATCTTGGAATCCTTCGGCGCGATCAGCACGATGCTGTTGCCGAGCAGGTTCACGCGGGAAGGCACGTTGATGGTCTTCTTGGAGATTGCATAATCCATCCAGTCGGTGTCGGCCGAGACGAATACGTCGGCCGGCGCGCCCTGCTCGATCTGCTTGGCAAGCACGGAGCTTGCGGCATAGCTGACGCTGAACTTCACGCCGGTCCTGACGGTATAGGCGGCATCGATCTCGTCGAGCGCGTTCTTCATCGACGCGGCGGCGAACACGGTGATGGTCTTGTCCTCGGCGGCGGCCGGCGAAAGGCTCGCGCCTGCGAGGATCACGAAGGCGGTGAAAAGTCCTGCAATGCGTAACATGGAGCGCTCCGTGCGAGTCCGCACACGCAGGATGCATGCGCCGGACTGGCGTTGGTGGGTCGGTCGCGACGGGTGGAAGCGCTGCTCCACGGAGCCCCGGCTGCGGCTTACGGCCGGCAGGGATATCGCAATTGCGAAGATAGCAGGGGCCGCGGCCTCAGGTCAAAGGGTGGCCGCTGGTCCGGCAGACAATGCTATTGAACGGGGAGGAACGCGATTGCGACCGCATTCTCCCTGGCGCCGCTGATCTGGAGCACGAAGGGCTGCGCCGACAACTGGTATTTCACGGTCTTGCGGATGCCGCTGCAATCGGTCGCACCGCTGAAGGCCACGGGCTTGAGGACATGCCCATCCTGGATCACGTCGATCCAGGCGCCGGCGGAAAGGCTGATCGTGTAGAGCCCGGCCTTGGCGGACTTGACGCTGGTGAAGCCGGCAAAGGTGCCGTCCTTTGGCGCGCGCTCCGGCGGCGAGGGCAGCTTTGCCTCGCTCGGGACGACCAGCCCGAGCGTGATGGCTGAGGCCGGCAAGGCCGCCTGCTCGCTGCCCGAGGCGAGCCTGGCGAGGTCGGGTGCGGTGAGCGCGGCACGCTCGCGCTCGATCGACCATTTGAACTTGTCGCAGCCGCTGGGCTCTTCGGCGGCGGATGCGGAGGTCGCGCTGAACAACAGCGCAGCGAGGAGGGCGAGGACGCGCATGTGAAATCCCATCGTTGGCCACGCGAGAAGGTGCGAGGCGTGCGGTCAGGCTTTTTGAACGACGGGATGCGCGTCCCGGGAATGCCGCGAGCTTACGGCAGGGCGGCGAGGCGATCCTAGCGCACTGGAGTGGTCCGAACCAATCAACGACTTCGTCATCCCGGGGGCGCGCCTCAATCACGGCCGTCATCCCGGACAAGCGTCAGCGCAGATCCGGGATCCATAACCACAGGGAGAAGTATGGCGAAGATTCGGAGTTACCACTTCGCCCGACAACCCCGCCCTGTGGGTATAGGTCCCGGATCTGCGCTGACGCTTGTCCGGGACGACAGCAATGGGGAGGCGACAGTATGCCCGTACACACGCTCTCTACGGCTTCGCATCCGCGGCGTGCAGCACCGCCTTGCAGGCCGCGGGCATCTGCGCCAGCGTCATCGGCGGTCTTGGCTTGGGCGGCTCCGGCGGCGGCTTGGGGTGCAGCACGGCGTCGGAGAACCAATAGGCGAGATCGGCGGGCTTGCAGCCTTCGTCCTCGGCCTGCGACGGCTGGCCTTCGCATTCGCCTGATCCTGCCGGGCAGCGCATGCGGATGTGGAAGTGGTAGTCGTGGCCCCACCAGGGGCGGATCTTCGACAGCCAGGCGCGGTCGCCCTTGGCCTCGCGGCACAGCGCCTTCTTGATCGCGGCATTGACGAAGATGCGCTGCACCGCCGGCTCACGCGCCGCATCGCGCAGCACCAGCACATGGCTCGCCGTGAACACCTTCGGGTCGATGTCGAGCCGGTCCTGGCGCACCATCATCACCGCCGACATGTCCTCGCGCTCCTCGCGCGAGAGGCGGCGGTCCGGCATCGGCGTCAGCCAGATGTCGGCATCGAGACCGATCTGGTGGCTGGCATGGCCCGACAGCGCCGGGCCGCCGCGCGGCTGGGCGATGTCGCCGACCAGGATGCCCGGCCATCCCGCGTCCTTGTGCGCCCTGGCCGCGAGCCGCTTGATCAGCGCGATCATGTCGGGGTGGCCGTAGCTGCGATTGCGCGACAGCCGCATCACCTGCCAATGATCGCCGTTGACCGGGATCTGCTCCGCGCCGCCGATGCAGCCCCTGGTGTAGGAGCCGATGACATGGGCCGACCCCTTCGACGGCAGCAGCTTGCGCGCGAACAGCTCCTTGGCGGCGACGTCGGGGTCGTTCGGATTGGCGAGCGGCGGCAGCGGCTTCGGGTTGATGCTGCCCTTGTCCTGGGCCAGCGCGCCGCCGGCGGCCAGAAGCGTCACGACGAGCAGGAGAGGGGCGACGCGGCGGGGATTCATGCTGATTCCCTTATAGCCCAACGCCGCCTCAGGGGTAAGAATGTGACTTTCGCCCGGCCGCAATCTCACGCCGTCTTTACAGCCTTTGCCTCAGCGCAAAGCTCACCCGACACGACGGTCCCCGTGTTCCATGATCTCGTCCGAAAGTCCGCGTCTTTTCGCCGGCCGACCCGGTTTTTTAACAATGCGATAACCGTATCCCGCATTGACCAAAATTCGTGCGCGGAACGAGATTCGCTTCGATCCCGTATACAATCGAATGCGTGATCGGAATTGATTCATGGAGAGGGCGTGTTTTTGCGCCACCTCTCTCCTCGATTGCGACGAAGCCGCGTGTCTGGCGCGCCGCTTGGCCCGCTTGCGCCTCGCAAACAGGCACGAAAGCCCGACCCGAGGTGCTCGCAAGGCGCTGTCCTGGCGCGCGCGGTCACCCAAGATTACTTTTTTTTCAGACACTTGCCCCAAAACTTGCGGCCGCCGGGCGCGATTGGGACGAGTGAAGTTGAGTTTGGGGTCTCGAAAACCAAGAAAACGAAACAGAGGCGTGCTTGCCCGAGCCGGCCAATTGCCGCGCAAGCCACGCTTCGCGCGCGTGCCGCGCGCCCTGTCCGAGCGCGACGAGGTCCTGCGCAGCCGCGCCGAGGCGGAAGCCGCCATCGCCGAGGCGCGCAAATCCCATGAGCGACTGCGCCAGGCCGTCGACATCCTGCCGCAAGGCATCGTGTTTCTGGATGCCGAAGGCCGCTACGTCCTCTGGAACAAGAAATACGCCGAGATCTACAGCAAGACCGCCGATCTGTTCGAGGAAGGCGCGCGTCTCGAAGACACACTGCGCATCGGCGTTGCCCGCGGCGACTATCCGGAAGCCCTCGGCCACGAGGATGAGTGGATCGCCGAGCGGCTGCAGAAGCTTTATCAGCCGGGTGCACGCCACGAGCAGAAGCTGTCGGACGGCCGCGTCATCCTGATCGACGAGCGGCTCACCGACGACGGTGGCGTGGTTGGTCTGCGCGTCGACATCACCGAGCTCAAGCAGCGCGAGGCCTCGTTCCGCCTGCTGTTCGACGGCAATCCCGTTCCCATGATCGTCTGCGCGCTCGACGACGAGCGCATCCTCGGCGTCAACGACGCCGCGATCGCGCATTACGGCTACAGCCGCGCCGAGTTCGAGCGGCTGAAGATCCGCTCCCTGCAGGCCTTCGACAGCGAGCCGCCCTGGACCGTCGACCACTCCAGCGAGGAGCAGGCCGGCCGCACCTGGAAGCACGTCAAGGCCGACGGCGCGCTGATCGACCTTGCGATCTATTCCCGCGAGCTGACCTATGCCGAGCAGCCCGCCGTGCTGCTGGCGCTGATGGACATCACCGAGCGCAAGCGCGCCGAGGCGCGGCTCGCCTTCATGGCCCAGCACGACACCCTGACCGGCCTGCCCAACCGCACCCTGCTGCGCCAGCAGATGGACGAGATGCTGCTGCACACGCGGCGCGGCGCCGAGAAAGTCGCGCTCCTGATGCTGGGGCTGGACAATTTCAAGGCCGTCAACGACACGCTGGGACACGCGGTCGGCGACAAGCTGCTGCGCGGCGTCGCCAAGCGGCTGCGTTCGACGCTGCGCGAGGAAGACGCGCTGGCGCGACTCAATTCCGACGAGTTTGCGATCGTGCAGAGCGGGTTGACCCGGCCGGAAGATGCCGTGGGACTCGCAAAGCGCCTGCTCGAGGCCATCGCCGATCCCTATCT
Source organism: Bradyrhizobium sp. UNPF46 (assembly GCF_006658625.1). Taxonomy (NCBI): domain Bacteria; kingdom Pseudomonadati; phylum Pseudomonadota; class Alphaproteobacteria; order Hyphomicrobiales; family Nitrobacteraceae; genus Bradyrhizobium; species Bradyrhizobium sp. UNPF46. The sequence goes on along the minus strand of NZ_LFJB01000067.1, from coordinate 73,393 downwards.
GCTCGACGGCCATTCCGTGGTGATCGGCGCTTCCATCGGCATCGCGATGGCGCCGGGCGATGGCGATGAGTCCGAGAAGCTGCTCAAGAGCGCGGACATGGCGCTGTCGCGGGCGAAACTGGATGCGCGCGGCAGCTTCGCCTTCTTCGAGGCCGCGCTGGATGCGAAAGCGCAGAGCCGCCGCAAGATCGAGGTCGAGCTGCGTGACGCGATCCGCAACGACGTGTTGCGGCCGTACTATCAGCCGCTGATCGACCTCTCGAGCGGCCGCATCACCGGCTTCGAAGCGCTGGTGCGCTGGCCGCATGCCGAGCGCGGCATGGTCTCGCCGGCCGAGTTCATTCCGGTCGCCGAGGACACCGGGCTGATCAACCCGCTCGGCGGGCTGATGCTGCGCCGGGCGTGCCTGGATGCCGCGGCCTGGCCGGACGACGTCCGCGTCGCCGTCAATTTGTCGCCGCTGCAGTTTCGCAGCGGCAATCTGCTCTCGATCGTGACCGACGCGCTGAAACATTCCGGCCTGCCGCCGCGGCGGCTCGAGCTCGAGATCACCGAAACGCTGCTCCTGGAGAAGAGCGCGCAGGTGCTGGCGACACTGCATGCGCTGCGCGCGCTCGGCGTGCGCATCTCCATGGACGATTTCGGCACCGGCTATTCCAGCCTCAGCTATCTCAGAAGCTTTCCCTTCGACAAGATCAAGATCGACCAGTCCTTCGTGCGCGATCTCGGCGCCAATCGCGAGGCCCAGGCGATCATCCGCTCCATCGTCAGCCTCGGCAAGGGCCTCGGTGTCACCATCACCGCAGAAGGTGTCGAGACCGAAGCCGAGCTGAGCTGCCTGCGCGCCGAAGGGTGCGACGAGGGCCAGGGCTTCCTGTTCAGCAAGGCCCGGCCCCATGCCGAGATCGTCAGCCTGCTCGCCGCGCAGCGCGGCATCGACGGCGACGAGGACGCCGCGATGGTGGCGTAGGCGGCGGATCAGGCCGGCACAAGACGGCCAAGACGATCTCAGAACTTGCGCGTCGCAAAGCATGCGTGCCCTATGCGATGGCTGGCGGCTGGTCGAACCTGCCGCGCGCTGCCAGCGTCTCATGATTGGATCGATCGAACGGATGCGACCCCATGACCTCTGATGCGCCTCCGCTGCCGCTGCCTGGCCCGCGCTATGCCCGCTTCTCCAGGCGGTTCAAGGCCGTTCTGCTCGACTGGATGCTGGCGATGGCGCTGCTGTTCGGCGCGCTGGCGGTCGCCAGCAATGTCGCGAGCGATGGGCTCAGCCGGAGTCTCGGTGTTGCGGTCGTCGTCATCCTGCTGCTCTACGAGCCGGTGCTGGTCTGGCGCGCCGGCGGCACGCTCGGCCATATCTGGACCAATTTGCGAATCGTCGACGACCGCGGCGGCAATCTGAGCTTCGCCAGGGCGCTCGCACGCTTTGCCGTCAAGAGCATTCTGGGCTGGTATTCGTTCGTGATCCTGGCCGCCACGCGCCGCAACCAGGCGGTCCACGATCTGCTGACGCATTCGACCGTCCAGATCCGCGATCCCGCCAAGGCGACGCCCGGCCAGTTCATCACGGAGCGGCGAGAGGATGATCCGGCGATGCCCTCGCGGCTGCGGCGTCTGCTCGTGACGGTGGTCTATCTGGCGCTCAGCGTCCTCTTCTATTTCGGCGTGCTCGCGGTGCTGGTCCGGGCCGGCCTGATGTCCCGCGCCTGCCTCAACCAGGACATTTGCAATGGAAGCGACCGCATCGTCGATACCGCCGCCGCCGTGGCCTTCCTTCTGATGATTGCGCTTGTGATCGGCATGGGTTGGCGAGGCCGGCTGATCGGTGCCCGCAGGGCGTAGACGGTGGTGGCGCCGCGCGCCGCCGCTCAGCTTCCGGCCAGGATCGCCTTCCCCACATCCTCGTAATGGCTATCCCGCGCCTGGATCTGCTGGGCGATGGCGTGCATGTCGCGGAAGCGGCGCTCGAACGGGTGCTTGCGGAACACCGCCGTTGCCCCCGCCATGTGATAGGCGGTGTCGACGATCTTGGCCGATTGATGGATGGTCCACGTTGCCGCCAGACGAACCGCGCTGCGATGCGCGGCGCTGAACTCGCCGGTCGCGGACAGCTCGCGCCACATCGCCTGCGCGGTGGCATAGAGATAAGCGCGCGCGGCGCGCCAATCGCCTTCGGTGCGGCCGATCAGGCCCTGGACCGCCCCGTTGTCGCGCATGGCGCTGGCCGACAGCGAGGGATGTTTTGCGCGCGCCAGAGCGATGGCGGCATCCAGCGTGGCACGAGCGACGCCGAGCGACACCGCGGCAAAGCCCAGGCTGAAGCTTGCGCCGGTGCCGATCCGGTAGAGCGGACCCGGCTGGCGCAGCGCGGCCGGCACGTCGCGAAAGGCCGTGAAGCGTTCGGCAATGAAGAGGTCGTTCACCTCGTAGGAATCCGTGCCGGTGCCGGCAAGGCCAATCGCCTGCCAGACGTCGTGCAACGTCGCGTGTGCGGCGGGGAAGAGGATGGTGCGCACCTCCGGCGAGCCGTCGGCATTTTTCCGCGGCGTGCCGTCGCATCCCACGATGCGGACATGCGCGCCCAGCCAGCTCGCCTGCCGTGAGCCCGAGGCGAAATCCCAGCGCGCCGTGACGCGATAGCCGCCCTCGACCGCGCGCGCTTCATGCGCGATCGCGCCCCAGGCGAGGATGCCGGGCGCCGTATTGAAGATCTCGTGCGCGGTGTCGTGATCGAGCGCCGCCGCGATCATCGCGCAGACCGTGCACTGGCCGAGACACCAGGCAGTGGAGGCATCCGCTTTCGCGATCTCCTCCAGCATCTGCATGAAGATCTCGATTGGGGCTTCTGCGCCGCCGAGGCTCTGCGGCAGCAGCGTGCGATAGAGCCCGTTGTCGATCAGGGCGTTCACGACGACAGGCGTCAGCCGCCGCGTCCGCTCGATCTCGTCCGCCTCGCGCGCGATCAGGGGACCGAGAGACCGCGCTCGCTCGACGAGGTCGATTGCCCTGGCCTTGTTCATGCCTCTTCCCGTGCCCTTCTTGATTGCTGTTCGACGGGCGGGCGGATGGTGGCCCATTCGTCGGGCTCGATCAAGGATGCCGCATCTGCGCGGCGAAAATCCTGCGATGTGCCAAATGCCTGTCTCGGCTAAAACACCTTGGAGTTGCATTGCGGTCCGTTCTGAACTCTACTGACGGTTTTCAGAGCGGGAGATTTCAATGGTCAGTTTGCGCGAACCGGGATTGGGACCGATTGTCGGTCACACCACTGATACGACGGCCAGAATTTGGGTCCGCGCCGCGGACCCCGCGGACGACAGGGCGCAGCTCGACGAAAATCGGCGCACCGTCGGTGTGATCGGGATCGTGGACAACAACAAGATCGGCGCAGCCTGGTACTTCCGGCTCAACCGGGAATTTGACCGCACGGGCACCTTCGTCCTCGGCTCGGACGTCCAGCTCGGGTACTATAACGCGACCGACCTCGACAGCGTGGAAGAAGTTGTTGTTGCGGTAACGCTCGACAAGAACGTGGCGGCAAAGCCGCTCACGCCGAATACGGCGTACACCGTCCGGGTCGGGGTGCTCACGGTCGACGATCCCACGCCGAACACATCCCGGACCTCGGACCTGGATCTCATCGCGATCCTGCCGGACATCGACATCATCAAGAACGATCTGTTGAGGCTCGATCGGTCGACATGCGAGGCGACGTTTCGAACTTTCCCACCTTCGGGGCAGGTCGCCGACTCTCTCGCCTTCCTGCTCGGATCGTGCCGCTATCCGGGGCTGCTCTGGAAGATCAAGGAGGCCGACCAGATATTCGGACCGATGTCCCTGCACTTCAAGGACGGTTCGATCGGCCCGGCAGCCTCCTTCACCATGATGTGCGGCGACCAGATCTATGCCGACATGCTCAATCGCTTCGTTCCGATCCTGCGGGCCGAGCGGTATGACGAATTCCAGGAGCGCTATACGACGGCCTATTCAGCGCAGAACCTGCGCAATCTGCTGCAGCGATCGAGCACCTACATGATCCTCGACGACCATGAGATCGAGGACAACTGGACCCAGGACCGGCTGAAAGGCGATCCTGGCAAGCACATGGTGTTCAACTACGCGGTCACCGCCTACATGAACTACCAATGGAGCCACAGTCCGCGCACATGGGGGCGCCTGCTGTATTACAAGTTCGATTGCGGCGGCTACCCGTTCTTCGTTCTCGACACGCGCACCCAGCGCTACAAGAACAACAACGACCGTCAGCTGGATCACGGGCTCCGCGACAATTACATGCTCGGCTATCCGACCATCGACGAGCATCATCCTGGGCAAATGCGCCGGCTGAAAGACTGGCTTTCGCAGATGCAGAGGGAGCGCAACAACGTCCCGAAATTCATCGTCTCATCCAGCGTCTTCGTTCCGAATGCGATGGACGAACGGATCGGCGACCGGACGGAGAAAGGTCTCGATGCTCAGCTGTTCGAGGTGAACGGAGACAATCGCGACGACAGCGACAGCTGGCCGGCATTTCCGCAGACGCGCAAGGAACTGCTCGACCATATCGTCGACGAATCCATTCAGAATGTCGTCTTTCTCTCCGGCGACATTCACTGCTCGAATGTCGCCGAGATCACTTTCGAGCGGGATCAGGGCCGGAAGAAGAAGATCCTGCCCCTCAAGGCATTCTCGGTCACGTCGTCGGCGTTTTACTGGCCATTTCCGTTCGCCGACGGAGACCCAAACGGGTATGTGCACGATTCCCGGCAGACCGAGCAATGGGATGCGTTTCCGCTCAAGGATGGCAAGACGCGCATGCATTACAAGTCATGGGGCTTCACCCAGGACGACAATTTCGCGCGCATCGAGATCGACAGGACGAAATCGCAGCTCAAGGTTCGTGTGTTCGATCGCAACGGCAAAGCCGTCGCGAATACCGATGCAACCTCTGGCGCGAACGTTCCGCTCGAGACCGACCTTCAGCTGGAGCCCTGGCGCTAGCCGCGAGCACGCCCCCTTGCGGCGGCCACGCTGCGGCCGAGAGCGAGGGGATGTCGCTTGACCGGAAGACGCCGCGCTACGGCGGCGGCTTGCGCGCGCGAGTTGCCTGCTCGAAGGCATAGGCCAGCCGCAGCAGCTTGTGCTCGCTCCAGGCGCGCCCTGCGAAGGCAACGCCGAGCGGATAGTCCGGCGTGTCCTTGCCGTCGATCGTTCCCGAGATGAAGCCGCCGCACACCATGACGCTGGGATAGCCTGCCTTGGCGGCAATCGCGGCGCCGGCAGCGCCGGGGAACAGCACCGCGTCCAGTCTGTGCTGGCTCATGTAAGCGTCCATGCCGCGCGTCCTGGCCGAGAGCAGGTCCATGGCACGCGCGGATTTGTACTCGCGCTCGCTCAGATCGCCCCTGGTCATGTCGGCGGCGAGGAAATGGTCCTGGCCGAAACGCAGCGCCTTCTCCGCGTTGGCTTGGTTGAAGGCCACGATGTCGGCGATGGTCTTGATGTCGGTGCCGGTCGCCCAATCCCGCAAATAGAGGTTGAGGTCGTGCTTCAGCTCGTAGAGGAAGACGACGGGCGGCCTTGCGATGGTGCCCTTGTGCTCGCTCAGCGGATTGCGGTTGAGCACGGCCATGGTCGTGCCCGGCCCGCCGATCCAGCCCAGCGTCGGCATGTTGGCGCGCACGATGATGGCGCCGAGATCCTCCAGCACCTCGATCGTCTCGGTCATCACCTTGACCCTGTCGGGCAGCAGCTTGCCGTAGAAGCAATCGTTGAGGGGATCGTTGGGATTGCTCGGCACGCCGATGCGTGCGCCCTTGAGGGCGTCGGCGGCAAGTCCCTCGGTGTAGTCGGCGGGCCGCCGCTGCTTCTGCGTCGCGGGGTCGAGCGGGTCCCGGGCGGCCAGCACGTTCAACAGCAGCGCCGCGTCGCGCACGGTGCGCGTCATCGGCCCTGCGGTGTCCTGGCTGTGCGCGAGCGGCAGGATGCCGGCACGGCTGATCAGTCCGACCGTCGGCTTCACGGTGACGAGACCGTTCATGCTGGCGGGGAACAGCAGCGAGCCCGAAGTCTCGGTGCCGATCGACGCCGCACACAGGCCGGCCGCCACCGCGACTGCGGACCCCGAGCTCGATCCACCGGGCTGCAACACCGGGATGCCATGCTCGCCGGTCAAGTCAGGCGCATAAGGGTTCTTCACCTGGCCGCCCAGCGACGAATAGCCCGAGGGCATGTCGACGGCGAGCATGTTGGCGAACTCGGTCAGGTTCGCCTTGCCGAGGATCACCGCGCCGGCGTCGCGCAGCAGCTTGACGAGGGTGGCGTCGTCCCTGGCGTGCGCCTCTTCCAGCGCCAGCGAGCCCGCCGTGGTCGGCTGCTTGTCGCCGGTGGCGATGTTGTCCTTGAGCAGAATCGGCACGCCGGCCAGCGGCCGCTCGACCGATGGCCTGATGCCGTCGCATCCGCCTGCGATCATGCGCGCATCGGGATTGAGCGTGCGGACCGAATTGAGCGCGGGCCCGCTGCGGTCATAGGCCTCGATGCGGGCGAGATAGAGCTCGGTCAGCGTCGTGGCGGTGATCCGTCCGCCGGCCAGGGCGTCGATGATCTCGCTCAACGGCGCTTGCTCCGGCGTCGGCAGGACCGGCGCCTCTGCATCGCCGCGGATCGGCTTGTCCATCGCGTCCTCTCGGGCAGCTTGCTGCGAAGCTGCTACCAATGGTAGCATTGGGCATGGTCGCACGACAAGCCGAGGACCGATCGGCGCGGCGCAGACGTGAGCTTCGAGTGCTTTCAGCGGCTTCAGACGAGCGATCCATGGAGTGCACGATCCGGCCCGCCCGCGAAGACGACGCCGATGGCATCAGCGAGGTGATCCTGCGGGCGCTGCGCGAGACCAATGCAAGGGACTACACGGACGCGATCATCGAGAGGATCGCGCACAGCTTTGGTCCTGACTCCGTCAGGCAGCTGATCGGGACGCGCACGGTCTTCGTCGCTACCATCGACAGCCGCGTCGTTGGAACGGCAGGCCTCGATGGAAGCGTCGTCCGTACCGTCTTCGTGGCACCCGATATTCAGGCCTGCGGCATCGGCAAGCGGCTGATGGCGGAGGTGGAGCGCATAGCGCGCGAGCGAAACATTCCCGCCTTGACGCTCTCGTCCTCGGTCACCGCCGAGACTTTCTATGCGCGGCTCGGGTTCAGGACAGTGCGCGACAGTTACCATAATGATGAACGTACGATCGTCATGGAGCGCGAGCTCGATGACGCGCCATAAGTCTGGCTCGGATCAGCCGCGATCGTCGGAGAGAAGCGCATGGTGCAAGGTGTGACCGCGATGGGGCTCACGGCGATCGATCTCGGGCTTCGCGGCGCGACGAGCGGCGTGTTCCTGCTGATCATCCTCGTGGCGCTGCTGCATCGTACGACCAACCAGCAGGCATTGTTGGGCATGGCCATGTCGGCCGGCGGCTTGTTCTACGCCATCACGACCGCGCCGTTCTTTCCCAAGTCATGCTGGTGGTGGGTGTTGCCGGTCTTGTCGGCGCAACCCGCAATCTTCTGGCTGTGGGCGCGCGCGGCGTTCGACGATGATTTCGTGCTGAAGCGATGGCACGGTGCGGTCTGGCTGGCGATTGTCGCCTTCGGCTTCGTGCTCACGCTGGGCTGGGCGCGCTGGCCCGCTTTGGCCGGGGCCGGGGGGCGGGTCCTGTCGTTGATCACCCTGGTGCTGGCGGTCGCAGCCGCGGTCCAGACCGTCAAGACCTGGCGGGTCGATCTGGTCGCGCGGCGGCGCCGGCTGCGTCTGGCGATGCTTGCGATCAATGTCGGGCTCATTGCGGTGGTGGCCGGCGCCGGCTTTGCGGCGATCCCGGTCGCCGTGCCCGGTGGGGCCGGGAGTTTTCCGACCGCGCTCTGCCTGTTCGTGGTGGCCATGCTGGCGGGTGTGGGGACTTTTGCTGCGCCCATGGCCGTCACGGCCAATGGCGCCACGGCGGCGATCGCGCCCGGCGACTTCAGCCCGCAAGCCCGGAGGGCCGATCGTGCCACGACCGGCGGAATCGTGGTCGATCCCCTCCTGCTCCGCCGCCTCGACCATCTGATGACCGTCGAGCGCATCTACCGGCAGGAGGGCCTTGCGATCGGGACACTTGCGGCACGGTTTGACGTTCCCGAGTATCGGCTCAGGCAGGCGATCAACGAAGGACTGGGTTATCGGAACTTCAATGCGTTCCTCAATCATTACCGCATCGAGGACGCCAAGGCGGCCTTGTCCGATCCGGCGCAGCGCGAGGTCCCGGTGCTGACGATCGCCATGGATGCCGGCTTCCAGTCGATCGGGCCGTTCAACCGCGCCTTCAAGGCCGAGACGGGCATGACCCCGAGCGAATTTCGGCGCGACGCCCTGGCCCAGCCTCAAACGGTGTCGGGCTCGGCGCGCGATCAGGAAATCGGCCAGCGGCGCCGGGACATCGGTTAGCCGATTTCCGGATTCGGCGAGAAGGCGCGGGCGTGATCGGGCAGGCTGTGAGGCGAGTCCTCATCAGCGAGCCTGGCCATGCCCCCTCCGATCGCCGCCAATTCTGCGTCCGAACGATTGCACGCGCTCGATGCGGTCCGGGCTTTTGCCCTGCTGCTCGGCATCGTCCTGCACGCGGCATTGTCCTTTGTGCCCGTCTCGCCCCGGTTCTGGTTCATCCAGGACACCCATCCAAGCGTCGCGGTGGGGCTCCTGTCCTTCTCCATCCACGTCTTCCGGATGACCACCTTCTTCCTGATGGCGGGTTTCTTCGCCCGGATGAGCTTTCATCGCCGGGGGATGAGCGGCTTCGTCGGGGACCGGCTGCAGCGCATCGCCCTGCCCCTGGTGATCGGCTGGCCCCTCGTGTTCGCGGCCATGGCGGTGGTCGTGAACTGGGCATCCCGGTTCCCGAATGGCGGTCCGACGCCCGCCATGCGCAACTGGCCGGTGCTGCCGAATTTCCCGCTCGCCCATTTCTGGTTTCTCTATGTGTTGCTGGAGCTCTATGTCGCCGCGCTTCTGTTGCGCAGCCTCGTCGTTTGGCTCGACGCATCAGGTGCTCTGAGAATGGCGCTGGATCGTCTGTTCGCGGGGATCATGCAAAGCCCGCTGGCCCCGCTCATTCTGGCGATCCCGATCGGCATCGCCTTCAGCCTCGATCCGAGATGGGCTGGCGCGGTCGGCGTGAGGACGCCCGATCAATCGTTCGTCACCAACGCGCAGGCCTGGATCGGCTTCGGCACGGCTTTCGGCGTCGGCTGGCTGTTGCACCGGCAGATCGATCTGCTGCGGATCCTGGAGCGGCGCTGGCTGTGGACTCTCGTGCCGGCGCTCGGCCTGATCCTGACCAGCTTCGTGCTATCGGGTGTGATGAGTTCAGCCCCGGGCGCGCCTAAGCTGCCGGTCCGCGCCGAGACGCTCAGGCTCGTCGCCGCCATCCTGTATGCGCCGGCGATCTGGATCTCGACCTTCGCCTTCATCGGCCTCGCGCTCCGGTTCATGTCCGGCTTCAGCCCGATCAGGCGTTACCTCGCCGACGCCTCCTACTGGCTCTATCTGATCCACATGCCGATCGTGATGGCGCTGCAGGTCGCGGTGTCGCAGCTCGCCTGGCCCGGGCCGTTGAAGTTCGCGATCATCCTCGTCGCGGCGCTTCTGCCGATGCTGGCGAGCTACCAACTCCTGGTGCGCTTCACCTTCATCGGCGTGCTGCTGAACGGCCGCCGCGCGCCGCGCGAGACGGCGCCCGCCGCCGCGGTCACCGGCGCGGCCGTGCCGTGATGCTCGGCTGCCGGCTTGCTCCGTCGTCAAGCCGCCGCGCGGCCAAGGTCCAGCGATGGCCTGCGCCTGGTCGGAAAGCTCAGCGCCACTGCGACGGCGGCGAGCCCGATCGCGAACGAGCCGACGTGCAGCCATGTGTAGCGCTGGAAATTGTCGAATACGAGCCCGCCGGCCCAGGGCCCGAGCGCCATGCCGAGACTTGCAAAGGCCGAGACCGCGCCGAACACGGTGCCCATGATGCGTGCGCCGAAGAACTCGCGGACCAGCACCGCATAGAACGGCATCACGCCGCGATAGGCGAGGCCGAACACGACGGACAGCGGCTGCATTGAACCTATCCGGCTTCCGGGAGCACCAACGGCGCGTAGTCGCTGATGTCAGCGACGAGGTAAGGCGCGATGAAGGCTCTGAGGGCATCGATCTGTGTTGCGGTCACGGCGCTTGCCCTGAGCCTGGCGTTCGGCGCGTCATCCCATGCCGAAGAGGACGAGACGGACGCGCTCACACGGCAGATGAAGGAGCTTTATCGGGCCGGGAAGTACATGGAAGCGCTGCCGCTGGCCCAGAAGTCTCTGGTCCTTCACGAAAAGCAGTTCGGCCCTGACGATGCGCACGTCGCGATGCCGCTGAGCGATCTCGGCACGATCCATCACAATCTCGGCGAATACGCCGTTGCCGAGCCGCTGTACAAGCGCGCGCTGGCCATCCGCGAGAAGACGCTCGGTCCGGATCACGCGGAAGTCGCAATGGTGCTGAACAATCTCGGCGATCTCTATCGCGCGGAAAGACGCTACGCGGAAGCGGAGCCGCTCCTGAAGCGATCGATTGCCATCGATGAGAAGGTGCTCGACCCCGACGATCCGTCGATCGTGTTGCCGCTGTGCAATCTCGGCGCGGTCTACAGCAGCCAGGGCCGCTACGACCAGGCCGAGCCGCTGTTCGAGCGGGGCCTCGCCGTGCTGGAGAAAGCGCTCGGCCCCGACGATCCCGAAGCCACGGTGCTGTTGAACAATCTGGCCGACACCTACACCCACCAGCATCGCGATGCCGATGCCGAGCGGCTGCTCAAGCGGTCGATGGCCGTGACCGAGAAGGCGAACGGCCCCGATCATCCCGACATCGCGCAGGCGCTGAACAATCTGGGGGCGCTTTATGGGCGTCAGGGACGCAACGCCGAGGCCGAGCGGCTGTTCAAGCAGTCGGTGGCCATTTTCGAGAAGACCTTCGGCCCCGATCATCCGGATCTTGCTGGTGTCCTGGACAACCTCGCCAACGTCTACAAGAATCAAGGTCGCCATGCCGATGCCGAGCAAGTCCTGAAACGGTCGATGGCAATCAGAGGGAAGACAAAGCCGATCTGAGCACGCCTGCCAGGCCGGTCGAGACGTCCTTGGTCTGAGGATCATCAGCGGATCGCGTTGAGGGGGCCATGACGAAGCCTGCAAGACTGCTCCAACTTGTCGTCGCCCTGACGTGGCTTGGATTGTCTGCCGCAACGGCGGCCGGCGGCCCATCGAAGGACATGTGGAGCGGCGCATGGACGTTCAGAATGGACCGCCAGGATCGGCCATGGCTCGTCTTTTCCGACCCGCGCGGCAAGACGGTATTCCGCATCGGCTGCGGTTCGCATTTCGAACTGGATGCGGTCTATCCGGGCAACGCGCCGACACAGGAACATACCGAGGCCTCGATCACGATCGGCAACGGCAAGACGCAGATGGATCTCGCCGGCTTCACCTACGCCGGTCCCGGGTCGTTCCCGCCGAGCACCTCGATGTTCAACCAGGCGGACCTTGGTCATCCCGGTCTTGCCGATGACCAATGGCGCGTGCTGGAAGACCGCGTCCTCGATCTTTTGGAGTCCGGGCGGCATCTGAGGATCTCCGCCGAAGGTAGAAGCTACGTGCTACCGGCGATCAAGGCATCGCGGTGGCGCGCGCGTTTTCAAAAGATCTGCTGACGCCGACTGCGGGCCGGAGGGGCGCGCGCCTCCCCCATGGCCCTTTTTTTATCGCATTGCTGGTTCGATCATGTCGGCATCGACGGGTCTCGATCGTCCTTGGATGGACATGTCCCGAACGAGCGGTGCATGGATCCCGTCGGGTGAATCGATGTCACCTCGGGCCGTCGAAATCGAACTGGAGCAATGCCCATGAGAATCACCGTCGAAACCAGCGTCGCAGCCCCCATCGATCGGGTCTGGCATGCCTATACGACGCCCGCCGACATCGTGAAGTGGAATACGGCGTCCGACGACTGGCATACGACCAAGGCGACGGTCGATTTGCGGGAAGGCGGCGCCTTCTCGTCCCGGATGGAAGCCAAGGACGGCAGCATGGGTTTCGACTTCGCCGGCACGTACACGAAGATCGTCGAACACAAGCGGATCGAATACGCATTCGGCGATCGCAAGGCCGAGGTCGAGTTCGTGCCCGGCCCGAACGGCGTCGTCGTCCGCGTCGTGTTCGATGGCGAAACGACGCACTCGGAAGAGCAGCAGCGAGGCGGCTGGCAGGCGATCCTGGACAGCTTCGCGCGCTACATCGAGGCGAAGCAGAAGGCCTGATCGGTCCGGAAGCGGAAGCCTACAAACCGCGCGGAGTCTCGGCGAACGGAAAATAACTCCAGACCATGTCGCCGCGTCGGAAGGGCGGAGCCATTCAGGTCTCACTGGAAAAGCGAGCGCCTGAACGCGTAATCCTCATCGCTTTCGTCGGCATCGCGATGGAGTTCATAGTTGTCGAGCGAGAGCGGCGGCATTTTCGAGAAATCCTGCACCACCTCGACGTAGTCCAGGTGGCGGCGCATGACCTCCTCGACGAGTTCTTTCACGCTCACATTGTCCCGCCCGGCAACACGCGAAGCCTTTTCGTAGAGCTCGTCGTCGAGATGTACCGTGATGTCGGCCATGACAGCTTTCCGGTGAGAACGGCTGAATTTACCTGACAATATAGCGGGCCTTGCCGCCGCGTTAAAGGTGTCGCCAATCCCGCCGCCGCTGGATGGCGGCAGAGTCCAAGCCCTGCCAGCCATGGGGCGCGACGATGACATGCTACCGCTGTTTTGCCCGACGGGTCAAACCGATTTCGTAAAATCCAAAAAACGCAATGCCGCCAAGGGGGCGGCTACTGTGCATGGGGTTGTTTTCGCGTTTTTTGTTTGTCGGCCCCGGAGGCCGGGCCGCCCCGGCCCCGGCGTTGCCTCAGCTATCCACCTTCAGTGCGGCGATGAAGGCTTCCTGCGGGATGTCGACCTTGCCGAACTGCCGCATCTTCTTCTTGCCTTCCTTCTGCTTCTCCAGAAGTTTTCGCTTACGCGTGATGTCGCCGCCGTAGCACTTCGCGGTGACGTCCTTGCGCAGGGCGCGCACCGTCTCGCGGGCGATCACCTTGCCGCCGATCGCGGCCTGGATCGGGATCTGGAACATGTGCGGCGGGATCAGCTCCTTCATCTTCTCGACCATGGCGCGGCCGCGCCCCTCGGCGCGGGTGCGATGCACCAGCATCGAGAGCGCATCGACCGGCTCGGCATTGACCAGGATCTGCATCTTGACGAGATCGGCCGGCTTGTAGTCGGTGAGATGATAGTCGAACGAGGCGTAGCCCTTGGAGACCGACTTCAGGCGGTCGTAGAAGTCGAACACCACTTCGTTCAGCGGCAGGTCGTATTTCACCATCGCGCGGGAGCCGACGTAAGTCAGCTCCTTCTGCGAGCCGCGGCGATCCTGGCAAAGCTTCAGCACGCTGCCGAGATATTCGTCGGGCGTCATGATCGTCGCCTCGATCCAGGGCTCCTGGATCTCCTCGATCTTGACGACGTCGGGCATGTCGACGGGATTGTGGATCTCGAGCTCGGTGCCGTCGGTGAGCTTCATCTTGTAGATCACGCTCGGCGCGGTCGCGATCAGGTTGAGATCGAACTCGCGCGACAGCCGCTCCTGGATGATCTCGAGATGCAACAGGCCGAGGAAGCCGCAGCGGAAGCCGAAGCCGAGCGCGGCCGAGGTCTCCATCTCGAAGGAGAAGCTGGCGTCGTTGAGGCGCAGCTTGCCCATCGCGGCGCGCAGCGTTTCGAAGTCGTCGGCGTCGACCGGGAACAGGCCGCAAAACACCACGGGGATCGCCGGCTTGAAGCCCGGCAGCATCTCCGTCACCGGCTTCCGGTCGTCGGTGATGGTGTCGCCGACGCGGGTGTCGGCGACTTCCTTGATCGCGGCGGTGATGAAGCCGATCTCGCCGGGTCCGAGCTCGTCGACCTGCTGCATCTTCGGCGTGAAGAAGCCGACGCGCTCGACGTCGTAGGCGGCGCCCGTGCCCATCATGCGCACGCGGCTGCCCTTCTTCATGACGCCGTCGACGACGCGGATCAGAACGACGACGCCGAGATAGACGTCGTACCAGCTGTCGACCAGCAGCGCCTTCAAGGTCGCATCGCGATCGCCCTTCGGCGGCGGCAGGCGGGTGACGATGGCTTCCAGCACGTCGGGTACGCCGAGGCCGGTCTTGGCCGAGATCATCACGGCGTCGGAGGCGTCGATGCCGATGACGTCCTCGATCTGCTGCTTGACCTTCTCGGGCTCTGCCGCGGGGAGGTCGACCTTGTTCAGGACCGGCACGATCTCGTGATTGTTGTCGAGGGCCTGGTAGACGTTGGCGAGCGTCTGCGCTTCGACGCCCTGGCTGGCGTCGACCACCAGCAGGGAACCTTCGCACGCCGCCAGCGACCGCGAGACTTCGTAGGCGAAGTCGACATGGCCGGGCGTGTCCATCAGGTTGAAGATGTAGTCCTTGCCGTCCTTGGCGCGGTACTGCAGGCGCACCGTCTGCGCCTTGATGGTGATGCCGCGCTCGCGCTCGATGTCCATGGAATCGAGCACCTGCTCCTTGCCCGCCATCTCGCGGTCGGAGAGGCCGCCGGTCATCTGGATCAGGCGGTCGGCCAGCGTCGATTTGCCATGGTCGATATGGGCGACGATGGAGAAGTTGCGGATGTTGGAAATGGGGACGGTCGTCATGGGCGCGGGATACCACTCACATCCCCGTGCGGCAACCTTATTGCTGTATTTTCAGGGCCTTTGTTCACGCCAAGCTGATTCCACGATCGCCCAAAACGCGCTAGGCAAGCGCCCATGTCGACCACCTCGATCCCCACCGTCAGGGCGCGTCCGAAGACCCGCCTGAGCTTTGACCGCTTCCGGGCCTGGCTGGTTGCCTGCGCGGTCCGCCCCGAGGCGAGATTGTGGCTGGTGATCCAGCTCGCCATCCTGCATGCGGTGCTCTGGACCTTCATCCTGATCAATCTCAAGGCGGCGCAGGACGTTCACATGGACGTCGCGGAAGCCTATGGCTGGGGCCAGAAATTCCTCTGGGGCTACGGCAAGCATCCGCCTCTGTCGGGCTGGGTCGCCGGCCTCTGGTTCATGGCATTCCCGGCCACGGACTGGGCGACCTATGCGCTGGCGATGGCGACGGTCGGCGTCGGCATGGTGATCTGCTGGCTGGTGGCCTTGCGCGTCGTGGATGCGCGCCGCGCGTTCCTGGTCGTGGTGATGGTCGCGCTCTACCCGATCTTCAATTTCAAGGGCTTCAAGTACAACCCCGATCTGCTGCAGCTCGTCACGCTGCCGCTGCTGGTGCTCGCCTATCTCAACGCGTTCGAGAAGCGGAGCTGGCAGTCGGGCATCTGGCTCGGGCTCGCCGGCGCGCTGGCGCTGATGACCAAATATTGGGTGCTGACGATGATCGGCGCCATCGGCCTTGCCGCGCTGATTCATCCCGAGCGGCTGAAATTCCTGTCCTCGCCGGCGCCATGGGTCGCCATCGCGACGATGGCGGTGGCGATGATCCCGCACATCGTCTGGCTGGCGGATGCGCATTTCGTGCCGCTGACCTATGCCGGCGACACCTACAGTCTCCAGGATGCCAGCCAGGTGCATCAGCTCGTCGCCGGCTACATGCTGCATAATCTCGGGCTGCTCGCATTGCCGGTGGCGCTGGCCGCGCTCGCAATGGCGCTGGTGCCGCCGTGGTTGACGCTGCTCGCGCGCGCGCCCTTGTACATCGTCACGCGGGCCTGGCGGCGCGGCGCCAATCCGGGCGTCAATCTTTCGCAGGCGCTGAACGTGTGGATCATCCAGATCATCGTCGCGCTCGGCCCGCCGCTCGGCGCGCTGGTCTTCAGCATCTACATGAAGACCGATTGGGGCATCTCGCTGTTCTTCCTGGTGCCGCTGGCGCTGGTCGCGATTCCCGCCTTGCGGGTGCAGGGCGCGAGCCTGTTCAACATCGCCGCGATCTGGCTCGTGCTCAGCGCGGCGACGCTGGCCGCCTCGCCCTGGATCGCCGCGCGCGAGATGGCGGCCAATGCCGGCAACACCGCAACCTATGGCGCGCGCTCGGATCTCGCGCGCGAGCTGACCCAGGCCTGGCACGCGCGCTTCGCCTCGCGCTGGGCGGTCGTTGCGGGAACGATGGAGACGATCCAGCCGATGGTGTTCTACAGCCCGGATCATCCGGCCGCGTTCACGCCGAACGAGGCCTGGGCCTCCGGATTGACCTCGCTCGACGACGTCAAGAAATACGGCTTCATCGGCGTGTTCGATCCGACCGATGGCCGGCTGCCCGCGTTCGAGAAGTGGGTCTCGGACGTCGCGCCGAACGCCGAGCGCATGGTGATGACCACGCGCCGCTTCACCCACGGCAGGGCCGGTCCGTCGATGAGCTGGAACGTCTACATCGCGCCGCCCAAGCAGTAACGCAACGGGACGGACGTTCCCCGGACGCAGCGCAGCGCGTAGCGGTGTGCTGCAGATCCGGGGTCCAATTGTCGAGGCATGGGTCCCGGCTCTGCGGTGCGGCACTCCGCGCCGCACCGCGTCCGGGACACGAGAGAGGCCTATATCCCTTCCTCGTTGAACTTGCTTTCAACGAGCTCGGTGATCGCCGCGAGCGCGGCTTCGGCGTCATTGCCGGCGGCGGCGACGGTGATGGTCGTGCCCGGTCCTGCGGCGAGCATCATCAGGCCCATGATCGAGGTGCCGCCGACGGTCTCGCCGCCGCGCGTGACCCAGACCTGCGCGTCGAAACGCTCGACCGCCTGGACGAATTTCGCGGAGGCGCGGGCGTGCAGGCCGCGCTTGTTGATGATCAGGAGATCCTTGGAAATCGCGCCCGCGGGCACGCCTGTCCCCGCTTGTGGCGCCTCGTCGCTCATTTGCCGGCGAGCACCCGGCTGGCGATGGTGACGTATTTGCGGCCCGCTTCCTGCGCCATCGCGATCGCGTCGGGTAGCGGACGCTCCTCGCGCACCTTGGCGAGCTTCACCAGCATGGGAAGGTTGATGCCCGCGAGCACTTCGACCTTGGGCCGGCTCATGCAGGATATTGCGAGGTTCGACGGCGTGCCGCCGAACATGTCGGTGAGGATCGCAACGCCGTCGCCGGAATCGACGCGGTTAACCGCCTCGATGATGTCGCTTCGACAGAGATCGGAATCATCTTCGGCGCCGATCGTGATCGCTTCGATTTGCTTTTGTGGGCCCATGACATGTTCAAGCGCTGCCTTGAATTCGTCGGCAAGGCGCCCGTGGGTCACAAGTACTAGACCAATCATCGGAAAACTCCTCGCGGGCGCTTTTGGTGCACCGCACGAACGCGCCACTTTGACCATCCAGAGCCCCCGCGCAAGAGGGGATGTTGCGTATCTCCCTGAATCTAGACGGATGGATGAGGGGAGCTGCGCCGGTCTATTCGGTCGCGATAGTGGGGTTCATATGGTTACCATTTCCCTTCAAACAATCGCCGGAAGGGTTAACGGAAGATGAACTCTTGGTAGTGGTCAAGGCCGCGACAACCAGCGGGAGGGGCGAATAGTCGCGGGCAACGGAGATTCGCGGTATTTCGACACCAGAAATGCTGGTTTTCAGGGATTCGGCCGGCGGCAGGCGCTCCGCGTCCGCGGCGCCCAGATCGACCACGAGACCGACGGTCGCATGCTCCACGAAGTCGCAGCGGCGAATCCCGAGGCCCCGGATCTCGATCAGGCCGGCCAGGCGCGGCGCGGGCCGGACCTCAATTTCATGGCCGACTGTCGCCAGATGGACACGGTCGTCCCCGACCAGAACGGCCCTTTCGATCACCCCAGCGCGGCCCGCCATGATCAAATCAAAGGCAAGGCGCGACTTGCCGGAACCCGAGGGCCCGCGGATCAGCACCGCCAGATGCCCGACCTTGACCGCGGAGGCGTGAACGCTGGGCTCGCCGTCGTTCAAGCTGCCTTTGTTCAAGCTGCCTTGGCTCATAGCGCCGGCAGCCTCACCACGAAGCGCGCGCCCGTGACGGTCGGAACACCTTCGTCATCGGGCGGACCTGCGCGGTTCTCGGCCCAGATGCGTCCGCCATGGGCATCGACGATCTGCTTGGAGATCGACAGGCCGAGGCCGGAATTCTGGCCAAAACCCTGATGCGGACGATCGGTGTAGAAGCGCTCGAAGATGCGCTCCAGCGCGTCGTCGCGGATGCCGGGGCCGTCGTCGTCGACCACGATCTCGATCTCGCCGCGGACGCGGCGGCAGGTGAGGCGCACCTTGCTGCCGCGTTCGGAGAATGATTGCGCGTTGGAGAGCAGGTTGGAGACGACCTGTCCGAGCCGTGAATCGTGGCCGCTCACGGCGAAGGTGTCGGTCGGGCTACGGCCCTCGAAGCGCGTCTCGACCGCGACGTCATGGCCGAGCTTGGTTTCGTTGGCGACCGACACCAGCGTCGTCAGCAGGCGGCGCAGATCGACCGGGATCGCATCCTGGCGCTGCAATTCGGCATCGAGGCGGCTGGCGTCGGAGATGTCGGAGATCAGGCGGTCGAGCCGCTTGACGTCGTGCTCGATCACCTCGAGCAGGCGCGCGCGGCTGGTCTCGTTGCGCGCCAGCGGCAGCGTCTCGACCGCCGAGCGCAGCGAGGTCAATGGGTTCTTCAGCTCATGCGCGACGTCGGCGGCGAACATCTCGATCGCCTCGATGCGGCTGTAGAGCGCGCTCGTCATGTCGCGCAGCGCGCCGGAGAGATGGCCGATCTCGTCGCGGCGGCGGGTGAAATCGGGAATCTCGATACGGGCCTTGATGCGTCGGCGGACGCGCTCGGCGCTGTCGGCGAGCCGGCGCACGGGACCTGCGATCGTGCTGGCGAGCAGCAGCGACAGCATGATCATGACGGCGGCCGCGACGCCGCCGACCTTGAGGATCGCGAGGCGCTCGGCGGTGACCATCTGGTCGATGTCGTCGCCTTGCGTCGACAGCATCAGGGCGCCGTGGATCGCGCGCGAGCGCAGCACGGGAACCGCGACCGAGACGATCACCTCGCCGCGCGCATTGACCCGCACCATCGAGCGCTTCTGGCCCTGGAGCGCGTCGGCCACCTCCGCATAACCGTTGCCGTTCTCGGGGCCGAGCTCGCGATAGAGCGGCAGGTCGCCGCGGTTCAGCCAGGTGCGCACCGCGACCATGCCGCGCTCGACGATGCCGGGCTTCTCGGCCGGCGGCGGCAGATTGTAGCGCAGCACGTTTTCGAGGTTGCGGCTGTCGACCAAGAGGCTGCCGTTCGGATCGTAGATGCGGGCGCGGGTCTTGGTCGGCGAGATCAGCGTGCGCAGCACCGGCGCGACGCGCTCCGGATTGATCGGGAAGTCCAGCGGCGAATATTCGTCCGAGCCGCCATAGGTCTCGCCCGGCTTGAGGTCGAGCAGCCGGTCGGGATCGATGGTGATGGCATTGGTCTGCACCGTGGCGGAGGCCGCGATGGCGCCGGCGATGATCTCGGCCTGGACCAGGAGGCTCTGCGCCCGCGCATCGATCAGGCCGGCGCGGAATTGCGACAGATAGAGGATGCTGGCAACCAGCGCGACGAGGCCGGCGAGGTTGAGCGAGACGATGCGGCGGGTCAGGCTGGAGAAGGATAGCGCGAAGAAGAACTGCCCGGCGCGCTTCAGCCAGTTCAGCGGCCGGAAGCCCTGCGGCTTGTCTCCGGAAGATTGCTCCGGCACGCCGCCGGATGCGACATCCTCGGCGCTCTGGTTTGGATCAGGCTGCGTTCGGTCAAGCAATGCTTACGCCCGCGTTAGGACGGCGTTGAGAGGTCCCCATATTCTAGGGCGATCCCGGTCCCGATGGAATCAGAACCGGCGATGCGCTCGTCTTTCGTGAGGCGGCCAGCCGCCTCAGGCTTCCTTGAAGCGGTAGCCGACGCCGTAGAGCGTCTCGATCATCTCGAACTCGTTGTCGACCACCTTGAACTTCTTGCGCAGCCGCTTGATGTGGCTGTCGATGGTGCGGTCGTCGACATAGACCTGGTCGTCATAGGCGGCGTCCATCAGCGCGTTGCGGCTCTTCACCACGCCGGGCCGGGTCGCCAGCGCCTGCAGGATCAGGAATTCGGTGACGGTCAGCGTCACCGGCTCGTTCTTCCAGGTGCAGGTATGGCGTTCCGGATCCATGCGCAGAAGGCCGCGGTCGAGCGCCTTGGCGTCGTTCTCCTTCGGCGCGACCGTCGGGTCCTTCGGCGCCGAGCGGCGCAGCACGGCCTTGACGCGCTCGACCAGAAGGCGCTGCGAGAACGGTTTGCGGATGAAGTCGTCGGCGCCCATCTTGAGGCCGAACAGCTCGTCGATCTCCTCGTCCTTGGAGGTCAGGAAGATCACCGGCAGGTCGGACTTCTGCCTGAGACGGCGCAGCGTCTCCATGCCGTCCATGCGCGGCATCTTGATGTCGAGGATGGCGAGATCGGGCTGGGTGGTGCGGAAACCGTCGAGCGCGGAGGCGCCGTCGGTGTAGGTCATGATGCGGTAGCCTTCGGCTTCCAGCGCGATCGAGACGGATGTGAGAATGTTGCGGTCGTCGTCGACCAAAGCGATTGTGGGCATGAGCCTCTGCTTTCTGCTTTCCGTTTTGGGTCGTGGCTTGAAACGGCGAGCAATCCACTGATGCGCCGCATACATGGGTGCCGATGTCGGCGTTCGAACCTTGTCACCGAGCAATGCAAGCTGGGCTGAAGTGTGACCAAGTTCCACGAAACACGGCAGATTCGCCGCATGTCGACCCATAACCGGGCCCCCGTTTACCCGAATAAAGGCCCCCCTTGCAACCACCTGAGCCGAGAAAGCCGATGCAACCGACCCCTGATTTCGACCCCGGAAAACTGGCCAAATCGCTGCTGCGGCGGTCGCGGCAGGGGGCCTTGGCCACCCTGATGGCCGGGAGCGGCGATCCCTATTGTTCCCTGGTCAATCTGGCGAGCCATCCCGACGGCTCGCCGATTCTGCTGATCTCGGGCCTCGCCGTGCACACCAGGAACATCCTGGCGGACAGCCGGGTCTCCCTGATGCTGGACGAGCGGGCGGCGGGCGATCCGCTGGAAGGAGCCCGGATCATGCTGTCGGGCCGGGCGGAGCAGGCCGATGCCGACAAGGATCTCCTGCAGCGGCGGTATCTCAATGCCCATCCCTCGGCGGAAGGCTTTGTTTCCTTTAAGGATTTCTCCTTCTTCCGGATTCGCCCCACGGGAACCCATCTGGTGGCCGGCTTCGGCCGGATCGTCGACCTCAAGCCCGAGCGGTTCCTTACGGACCTCACTGGCGCCGAAGACCTGCTGGCGGCGGAGGAGGGCGCGGTCGAACACATGAACGCCGATCATCGCGAGACCATGGGCCTCTATGCGACGAAGCTCCTGGGCGCCGCCGCGGGCGACTGGCGCTGCACCGGCTGCGATCCGGAAGGTCTCGACATGCAGGACGGCCAGACCGCGCTGCGGCTGGACTTCCCGGAGCGGGTCACCGACGGCACGTCGTTGCGCAAGATGCTGGTGCGCCTGGCTGGCGAGGCCCGCAGCAAGATGGACTGAAGCGCAACGCTTTGAACGCCGCGACCCATGGCTGCGACCCAAGACGGTAGATCTTGAGGCTCGCAGCGAGGGGGTTCATGACGCGTCGCCGTTTGGCATTGGCTGCGGGTCTGGCGCTTGCGATCGCCGGCAAATATGCGGAGGCGCTGCCGCTGGCGCGGGCCATGGTGGCCTCGCTCGAGAAGACCAGCAACAACCGCGACCTCGCCGGCGAAGGGTAGGTCCCGAATGAACAGTCGCTTTGCAGGACTCGCAATGAGGGCACCAAAATTTTCGGCATCAACAAAGCCATGGTCTTTGTCGAAGGTCCTGGTGTCCGGGTTCGTATCTGTCGCGGCTGTTGTTGCCTTGTTGCCGATTCCGGCAGCGGCTCAGATAGCACGGCCTTACACGTGTGCAGTCGTTAGCGTCTACAAACTGAGCGATGCCGGAGCTCTGGAAGCCAATTCGGGCGGCGGTGCAGGGGGTAAGATTGGTGATCGTTTCCAAGTCGATATTGAGACGGGAGAGATGATCGGGCCGCGTCCCTTTAGATCGAAGGGTTGGCCGAAGACGTCTGTAATCGATCCCGGCACAAGCCCCCGCGGATCATCATTCAAGGTCATGTATTCCTCGCCTCCCGACCCAGGGTTCGTGAACGTTGGTTTTTTACAATTGCACGGGGTCATTCAGGATCTCAGGAGACCGTTCTTCTACGATTTTGGTGGGTTGCTCTACTCTGGCCTCTGTCGGCCCGGGTTGGAGTGAGGTTGCGCGTTGCTCATGCGATTGCCGGCGCAAAGAAGGACGCGATCGGCAGCTCCCACGGCACAATTTCCCTTCTGCCCCATCAGCGAGAGCGCCCAAACCGAGCGATGGATGATGAGTACGAGTACCCGCTAGAACGCGACAATTTGAACGCTGTGACCCGTCGCGGCGACCCAAGACGACAGGTTTTTGAAGCTCGCAGCGAGAGGGTTCATGGCGCGTCGTCGTTTGGCATTGGCTGCGGGTCTGGCGCTCGCGATCACCACGTCGTGTGCCGCGCCGGTCTTTGCCCAGAAGGGCGACCTCTCGGCGCAGAGCGCGCGCATCAATGCGCTCCGCAGCGCCGGCAAATATGCCGAGGCGCTGCCGCTGGCGCAGGCCATGGTGGCCTCGCTGGAGAAGACCAGCAACAACCGCGACCTCGCCGCGGCGCTCAACAATCTCGCGCAGATTTACGCCGACCAGGGCCGCGACGATCAGGCCGAGCCGCTCTACAAGCGCGCCATCGCGCTGATGGAGAAGGGGACCGGTCAGGGCAGCGTCGAGATCGCGCCGCTCCTGAACAATCTCGCGGCGCTTTATCAGCGGCAGAGTCGCTTCACCGAAGCCGAGCCGCTGTTCAGGCGCGCGCTGGCCGTCCGCGAGCAGGCGCTGTCGCGCGAGCATCCCGACGTCGGCCAGTCGCTCAACAATCTCGCCACATACTATGTGAAGCAGCAGCGTCTCGCCGAGGCCGAGCCGCTGTTTCAGCGGGCGCTTGCGATCTATCAGAAGGTCGGCGGCCCCGAGCATCCTGCGGTCGCAACCCTCCTGAACAATCTCGGTCAGCTCTATCGCGACCTCAACCGCGATGCGGAGGCCGAGGCGCCGATCAAGCGCTCGCTCGCCATCCGCGAGAAAGTGCTGGGACCTGACCATCCCGACGTCGCGCGTTCGCTGAACAATCTCGCCGGGCTCTACGAGCATCAGCAGCGCTACGCCGAGGCCGAGCCGCTCTATCGCCGCGCGCTCGCCATCCGCGAGCGGGCGCTTGGACCTGATCACCCTGATGTGGCGACCTCGACCAGCAATCTCGCATATTTCCTTCAGGTGTCGGGCCGGACCGCCGACGCTTTGCCGTTCGCGGAGAAGACGCTTGCCGGCAATCGCGCGCAGCTGCGCGTCGTGCTGCCGATCCTGTTCGCCGCACGCCAGCAAGCGCTCCTGGCGAGCGACAAGGCTCTGGATGACGCGCTCGCTGCGATCCAGCGTGGCACGCAATCCTCCGCCGCCTCTGCCGTGAACAAGCTCGCGGTGCGGCTGGCGGCCGGCAGCGACCGGCTCGCCGAGCTGGTGCGGCGGGATCAGGATCTCGCCGCCGAGGCTGAAGCGCTCGACAAGGCGATCATCACCGCGGTGTCGAAACCGTCGGCTCAGCGCGAGGCGGCAACCGAGCAGCGCAGCCGCGCGCGGATTGTGACGATCGCGAACGAGCGCGCAGGCTTGCAGAAGACGCTGGCGAGCGAGTTTCCCGATTACGCCTCGCTCTCCAACCCGCTGCCGCTGGCGGTGAAGGACATCCAGCCGCTGCTGTCCGCCGACGAGGCGATGGTGATCTATACCGTTGTCGACAAGCAAAGCTACGTCGTCGCGATCACGCGCGACGGCGCCGACTGGAAGGAGATCCCGCTCGGCGCGGACGAGATGGCGCGGAGAGTATCCGCCTTCCGCAAGGGGCTGGATGTCGGCAAGGCGCGCGATGCCTCCGGCAAATCGGGCCTGTTCGATCTTGCGCTCGCCCATGAGCTCTATGTCGCGTTGCTCGGCCCGGTCGAGGCGTTGACCAGGGATAAGCGCAATCTGCTGGTGGTGCCGTCCGCGGCGCTGACGGCTCTGCCGTTTCATCTCCTGGTGACGGAGACGCCGCAGGCGGCGATTCCGGACAGGCTCGAAGGTTATCGTGACGCCGCCTGGCTGCTGCGGCGTCAGGCCGTCTCGGTTCTGCCCTCGGTGATCTCCCTGAAATCGCTCCGTGCCTTCGCCCGCAAGGATCAGGGCGTAAAGCCGATGACCGGCT
Organism: Bradyrhizobium sp. UNPF46; assembly: GCF_006658625.1. Taxonomy (NCBI): domain Bacteria; kingdom Pseudomonadati; phylum Pseudomonadota; class Alphaproteobacteria; order Hyphomicrobiales; family Nitrobacteraceae; genus Bradyrhizobium; species Bradyrhizobium sp. UNPF46. Next base: position 48,896 of record NZ_LFJB01000067.1, on the reverse strand, counting down.
TCGGCGACCCGGTCTTCAATCCCGCCGCCGGAGGACCTGCCGACCGTCGCGCTGCAAGCGGCAAGGTCGCCGCGCGCAGCATCGCGACGATGGCCTATACCGATTTCTGGCGCGGCGCCGGCGTCGATCGCGCGCGGCTGGCGCAGGCGCTGCCGCAACTGCCCGACACTGCGGACGAGCTGAACGCCGTGGCGCGGGATGTCGGCGCCACCGATGCCGACATCCATCTCGGACGCGATGCCAGCGAAACGACGTTGAAGCGTGCAGCGCTTGCTCAATACGGCATCATCTACTTCGCCACCCACGGCCTCGTGGCCGGCGACGTCAAGGGACTGGGCGAGCCTTCGCTTGCGTTGTCCATTCCCGATCAGCCGACCGAGCTCGACGACGGTCTTCTGACCGCAAGCGAGGTGGCTCAGCTCAAGCTCAACGCCGATTGGGTGGTGCTGTCCGCCTGCAACACCATCGCCGGCGACAAGCCCGGCGCCGAGGCGCTGTCGGGATTGGCGCGCTCGTTCTTCTACGCAGGGGCACGGGCGCTCCTGGTCTCGCATTGGGCCGTGGATTCGGAAGCCGCCACCCGCTTGACCATTTCGACTTTCGATTTGCTCAAGAACGAACCAGGGATCGGTCGTGCCGAAGCCCTGCGCCGCGCGATGTTAACTTTTGTTGACGACGCCTCGTCGCCGCGCAACGCCTATCCTGCGATGTGGGGGCCGTTCGCACTGATCGGCGAAGGCGAGGTAAGATGAGAAGACGCAGGGATTGTGCGTCGCAATAACCTGACGTAACGCGCAAACGCGCATTTGGTTGCGCGATCATTTGCGTTTTCTCGTTGCTCCCGTTCAAGGCTGACATGCGCGACGTTTGGCGCGGTCCTTGAATAAACCAAATCCTGCGGGATCAGCTTGGCAACGCCAGCGTTCAACAGTATTAGGTCGTTCAGCCGAGGCCGAATGGCCCATTCATCACGGTGACCGCGATGGCGTCCAAACTTGGTCGCGCTGGGTGTCGCGGGTTCTAGGAGGATTTTTTCGTGCAAGAGACGGGCGTGCGCAACGGTGCCTTCGGCGCCGACAAATTCGGCTTAAAGAATCTCAAGCAGGTTCACTGGAATCTCGGTGCGCCGCAACTCTATCAGTACTCGCTCGCTGCGGGTGAGGCGGTGCTGTCGGCTGACGGCGCGCTCTGCGCCGATACCGGCGAGTTCACCGGGCGCAGCCCGAAGGACAAGTTCACGGTGCGTGATGCCACCACCGACAAGAAGATGTGGTGGGCCGGCAACCAGTCGATCACCGCCGAGCAGTTCGAGACCCTTTATCAGGACTTCCTCAAGCACGCCGAAGGCAAGAAGCTGTTCGCGCAGGATCTCTACGGCGGTGCCGACCCGGCCTACCGGATCAAGACGCGCGTCTTCACCGAGCTCGCCTGGCATTCGCTGTTCATCCGCACGCTGCTGATCCGCCCCGAGGCGATCGAGCTGTCGACCTTCGTGCCGGAGCTCACCATCATCGACATGCCGAGCTTCCGCGCCGATCCCAAGCGTCACGGCTGCAAGTCGGAGAACGTCGTCGCGATCGACTTCGCCCGCAAGATCGTGCTGATCGGCGGCTCCTATTATGCCGGCGAGATGAAGAAGTCGGTCTTCACCACGCTGAACTATTACCTGCCCGAGCGCGGCGTGATGCCGATGCACTGCTCGGCCAATGTCGGCTCCAAGGGCGACACCGCGATCTTCTTCGGGCTGTCAGGCACCGGCAAGACCACGCTGTCGGCCGATCCCAACCGCACCTTGATCGGCGACGACGAGCACGGCTGGGGCCCGAACGGCGTCTTCAATTTCGAAGGCGGCTGCTACGCCAAGTGCATCAAGCTGTCGCAGGAAGCCGAGCCGCAGATCTATGCGGCATCGACCCGCTTCGGCGCGGTGCTCGAGAACTGCGTGCTCGACGAGGACACCCGCGTGGTGGATTTCGACGACGGCTCCAAGACCGAGAACACGCGTTCGGCCTATCCGCTCGACTTCATTCCCAACGCCTCGCGCACCGGCCGGGCGCCGCAGCCGAAGAACGTGGTGATGCTCGCCGCCGACGCCTTCGGCGTGCTGCCGCCGATCGCAAAGCTCTCGCCGGCGCAGGCGATGTACCACTTCCTGTCCGGCTACACCGCCAAGGTCGCCGGCACCGAGCGCGGTCTCGGCAACGAGCCGCAGCCGGAGTTCTCGACCTGCTTCGGCTCGCCTTTCCTGCCGCTCGATCCATCCGTCTACGGCAACATGCTGCGCGACCTCATCGCCCAGCACAATGTCGATTGCTGGCTGGTCAACACCGGCTGGACCGGCGGCAAGTACGGCACGGGCTCGCGCATGCCGATCAAGGTGACGCGTGCGCTGCTCACCGCCGCGCTCGACGGCTCGCTTCGCAACGTCGAATTCCGCACCGACAAATATTTCGGCTTCGCGGTCCCGACCGCGCTGCCGGGCGTGCCCAGCGAGATCCTCAACCCGGTCAACACCTGGAAGGACAAGGACGAGTTCGACAAGACCGCCCGCGCGCTGGTCGGCATGTTCCAGAAGAACTTTGCCAAGTTCGAAGCCCAGGTCGACGCCGACGTGCGCGCGGCGGCTCCGGACGTGAAGCTCGCGGCGGAGTAGTCTCCGCTCTGATCGAAGTGCAAAAGGGCGGTCGCAAGGCCGCCCTTTTTGTTTTCTCCTTCTCCCCTTGTGGGAGAAGGTGGCGCGAAGCGCCGGATGAGGGGTTCCATCCGCGCATTCGTAGAGCTTTGTCGCGGAGAGAACCCCTCACCCGTCTCGTCGCTACGCGACGAGCCACCCTCTCCCACAAGGGGAGAGGGTAAGAAGATCACGCCTTGAAATACGCGATCTGCGTCGTGGTCGCGAGCAGGCGTCCGTTCGGCGACCACAGCTCGGCGTTCTGGTCGGCGTAGCTCTTGTGCATGATCTTAGAGTCGGCCGTCGCCAGCACGCGCGTGATGTCTTCGGCCGCGAGCTCTTCGCCGTCGGTGTGGAAGTACGTCGTCAGCGACACCGTGCCGAACGGCACCAGCTCGCGGCGTGCGTGGAAGATGCGGCCGAAGAAGGCGTCCGACATCGACATCAGCGACAGCATGTCGAGCTTGCGCGGCGTGCGGTCGCTGATCCAGATCTTCGAATAGGTGCTGGCCAGCTCGGCCTGCGGCGGGCCGATCCGCATCTCGCCCTCGACGAAGCGGAATTCGTACTGGTTGGCCCAGGACGCCTGGATCTTCGGAAACGGCAGCGTCTCCTCGAACGGTTTTGCATCCGGGTATTGCGCCACCCGGTGCTCCCAGGACGGTCGCCGCTCGGCGAACACCGCGGTGGCGAGCGTTGCGACCTCGCCGCCGCCCTGGCTGAGCTCGACGCTCCAGTGCTGGCTGGAGCGGTTGGCCTTGACCAGCCGCACGTCGAGGTCGAACGGGCCCTTGGCGATCGGCGCGCAGTAATTGACGGTGAGCGCCAGCGGATCGCCGGCGCGTTGCGGATGCTCGATCAGCGCGCGCAGAATCGTCGCGGCGGTGGCGCCGCCGAACGGGCCGACAAAGGCCCAGTAATCATCGCTGGTGTGCCCCTGCCAGCTCGAGTCACCGGCGGTGATGCGGGTCGCCTCGTCGAAGGGGTGCGGAAGCTTGGCGTGCATTTTCATCTCCGTCCGTCGTTCCGGGGCGATGCGCAGCATCGAACCCGGAAGTTCGAGATTCCGGGTTCGGCTCTACGAGCCGCCCCGGAATGACGGTCGTCATATCACAGCCATTGGATGGCTGTGCAATGACCTCGCAGATCACGCACGCTTCCATGCCGCGGAAAATCAGCCTGCGACGTCGCGCAGGTTCGGCAGCAGCGGCGTGGTCGGGTTGACCGGCACGTCCCAGATCTCCTCGGCATATTCGCGGATGGTGCGGTCGGAGGAGAACCAGGCCATACGCGCCACGTTGAGGATGGAGGCGCGCGTCCAGGCCGGCGTCACCAGCCAGCGCGCATCGACCGCGCGCTGCGCTTCGTAATAGGAATCGAAATCGGCGCTGACCATGTAATGGTCGAGATAGCGCAGCGCATGCGCGATCGATTCGAAGCGGCCGGGATCGCCCGGCGAGAACTCGCCGCCGCCGATCGCGTTGATGGCGCGCTGCAGCTTCGGCGAATTCCGGATCACGTCGGAGGCGTCGAGCCCCTGCTTGCGGCGGATCATCACGTCGCCGGCCTCCATGCCGAAGATCGCGATGTTCTCCGTGCCGACATGGTCGCGGATCTCGATATTGGCGCCGTCGAGCGTGCCGATGGTGATGGCGCCGTTGAGCGCCAGCTTCATGTTGCCGGTGCCGGACGCTTCCATGCCGGCGGTCGAGATCTGCTCGGAGAGGTCGGCGGCGGGAATGATCACCTCGGCGAGGCTGACATTGTAGTCGGGCAGGAACACGACCTTGAGCTTGCCGCCGATGGCGGGATCGTTGTTGACGACCTCGGCGACGTCGTTGATCAGCTTGATGATCAGCTTGGCATAGCGGTAGCTCGCGGCAGCCTTGCCGGCGAAGATCTTCACCCGCGGCACCCAATTGCCGTTGGGATCGTCCTTGATCGCCTGGTACAGCGCGACCGTCTCGATGACGTTGAGCAGCTGGCGCTTGTATTCGTGGATGCGCTTGATCTGCACGTCGAACAAAGCGGTCGGGTCGACCTTGATTCCGAGCCGCTCGCCGATCAGGCGCGCCAGCGCGGTCTTGTTGTGCAGCTTGACGGTGCGGAACTTCTTCTGGAATTCGACGTCGCTGGCGCGCGCCTCGATCAGCGACAGCTGGGTCGGGTCGTCGAGCACGGCCTCGCCGCAGGTCTCGCGGAGCAGGTCGGTCAGCTTCGGGTTCGCCAGCATCAGCCACCGGCGGAAGGTGATGCCGTTGGTCTTGTTGGTGATGCGGCCGGGATAGAGATGGTTGAGGTCGTGGAACACGGTCTCGCGCATCAGGTCCGAATGCATCGCCGAGACGCCGTTGATGCGGTGCGAGCCGACGAAGGCGAGCTGGCCCATGCGCACGCGGCGCCCGCTCTTCTCGTCGATCAGCGAGACCGAGGCGCGGAAGTCGATGTCGCCGGGGCAGCGCGCCTCGGCGAGCGCAAGATGCTGCACGTTGATGCGGTAGATGATCTCGAGATGCCGCGGCAGCAGCCGCTCGAACAGCTCGACCGGCCAGGTCTCCAGCGCCTCGGGCAGCAGCGTGTGGTTGGTGTAGGAGAGCGTGGCGACCGTGATCTTCCAGGCCTCGTCCCAGCGGAAATTGTGCAGGTCGACGAGGATGCGCATCAGCTCGGTGACGGCAAGGCTCGGATGGGTGTCGTTGAGCTGCACCGCCACCTTGGACGACAGGCTGCGCAGCTGGCCGTCCGACGACAAATGCCGCTTGATCAGATCCTGCAGCGAGGCCGAGACGAAGAAATATTCCTGGCGCAGCCGAAGCTCGCGGCCCGCGGGGCTCTCGTCATTGGGATAGAGGAATTTGCAGATGGCTTCCGCGCGCGACTGCTCGGCGCTGGCGCTGACATAGTCGCCGCGGTTGAAGGCATCCAGCTTGAGCGGATCGGGCGAGCGCGCCGACCACAGGCGGAGCGCGTTGACGTGCTGGCCGCGCCAGCCGACGATCGGCGTGTCATAGGCGATCGCCTGCACGGTCTCGCCCGGATGCCAGATCGCGCGGTCGCGGCCCTTGTCGTCGACATGCTCGACGCCGCCGCCGAAATTGATGTCGTAGATCACCTCGGGCCGCTGCAATTCCCAGGGGTTGCCGAAGCTCAGCCATTCGTCCGGATACTCCTGTTGCCAGCCCTGGTTGATGATCTGGCGGAACAGGCCGTAATCGTAGCGGATGCCGTAGCCGATCGCAGGGATCGACAGCGTCGCCATGCTCTCCATGAAGCAGGCGGCGAGCCGGCCGAGGCCGCCATTGCCGAGGGCTGCGTCCGGCTCGCATTTGCGCAGCTCCGGCAGCGAGACGCCGAGATCGCCGAGCGCGACCTCGAAGATCTTCAAGAGCCCCATGTTGTTCAGCGCGTCGCTGAACAGACGGCCGATCAGGAATTCGAGCGAGAGGTAATAGACGCGCTTGCGTCCCGCATCGTAGCTGTGCTTCTCGGCGGTGAGCCAGCGATGCACGATGCGGTCGCGCAGCGCCAGCGCCGCGGCCTGGTACCAGTCGTGCCGGGTCGCCATGCCGGCATCCTTGCCGATGGCAAGCCGCAGCTTCGCCAGGATCGCGCCCTTGATTTCAGCCAGCGCGAGCTCGTCGATGGGCTGCGTGGGAGCGGGAAAACCGGGCTGGAACGATTGATCTTGCAAAGCCGTCACTTCCTGTCGAAAGAACACCACTAACCCTACGCGTCCTGCCCTTGCACCGGAACTGTCACTGGTGCGGCCGTGCACTGCGCTGGCGTAAATTTATGCAAGGAACGGGCCGCTTTGGGAACCCGGACGAGCACGGAGAAGCCGGGATTCGGTGCTAGATTGCAGACAGATTCAGCCATCAGTGTGGAGGAGCATTCCCATGAAACTGCTGAAGCGAGTGCTGATCGAAATCGCCGCCGCGGCCCTGCTCGTCGTCTGCATCAGCGCCTCCAGTGCCGCGTTGGCCGCCGGCAAGCCCGGCCGCAGCGCCGACGGTTTGAGCTGCGGCTTCACCGTTCCACAGAATGCCTCGCCCGCTTCCCGCTGCGCCGCCATCAAGCGCCAATGCGGCGGCAAGTTCTATGCGAATGCGTGCGGCACCAGGCTGATGTCCGCGGCGAATTGAGGGGCGGGCGGCGACGCTGAGGAATTCAAGCCGCCTTCACGCTGCCTTGGCCTGCACCGCATCGCAAAACTCGGCGAGACGATCCGCAAGCCGCAGCGTTGCCGGGCTCGCATCCGGCGCGGCCATCAACGCCACCTCCGTCCTGTTGATCGGCGCAAAGCCGTCCTTGGCCGTCAGCACGCGGTGGTCGGACTGGATCGACATCTCCGACAGGATGCTGAGGCCCATGCCGGCGGCGACCGCGGCCTGGATTCCGGCAAGGCTCGACGAGGAATAGGCCATGTGCCAGGCGCGGCCGACGCTTTCCAGCGCGTGGATGGCGCCTGCACGGTAGAGGCAGCCGGTCGGGAAGCCGATCAGTGGCACGGATGCGGCGTGGACATCCACCGGATGGCTCTTGCTGGTGACCCAATGCACCCGCTCGGGCCACACCGCGATCGCGCCCTTCTCACCGGCGGCACGCTTGAAAAGCGCAAGGTCGAGCTCGCCGCGCTCGAGATCGCGGGCGAGGTGCTTGCTCTGGTCGGCGCGCACGTCGAGCCGCAGGCCGGGATGCGAGCGCGCGAACGCGCCCAACAATTTGGTCAGCCGGTACGCCGCGAAATCCTCGGGGATGCCGAGCCGGATCGCGCCTTCGCCGCCGGGCTGGCGCAGCACGTCGCGCGCCTCCTCGGCCAGCGAGAGCAGCCGGCGCGCATAGGAGAGCAGCCGCTCGCCGGCCTCGGTCGGGCGAATGGTCTTGCCGTCGCGATGCAGCAGCACCTGGCCGATGTCGTCCTCCAGCCGCTTGATCTGCTGGCTGACGGTGGACTGCGTGCGGTGGACGCGCTCACCGGCGCGGGTGAAGCCGCCGGCCTCGACCACCGAGACGAAGCTGCGCAGCAGCTCGAGATCGAGCATGGCCGCCTCCATTCGAAAATCCACTTATCGGCAGTTAATCATTTAATTTCCAAATGACAAGCGGCGTCCCTAGATCGAGGGCCCAGGAGATCACCCATGTCGCTTGCCCCCTCGATCTCGGCCTCGCGCGGCCGCTTCAACACGTTGCCGCTCGCCATCGGCCTGTTCTGCCTGCTCTGGAGCTACGCCTTCGTCGCCGGCAAGATCGGCGTCACCCATTGCCCGCCGCTGATCCTGCTCGCCGCGCGCTTCTCGCTGGCCGGCGTCCTGATCCTGGGGGCCACCCTGATCCGCGGCGAGGCCTGGTCGCTGTCCTGGCGCGACGCCGCTGTTTTCGCGGTGCTCGGCATCGCCAACAACGCGCTCTATCTCGGCCTCGGCTACACCGGCCTGCAATCGGTCTCCGCCGGCCTCGGCGGCCTGATCGTCTCGGCCAATCCGGTCTTCACGGCGGCGCTCGCGGCGCTGCTGCTCGGTGAAGGCATGACCTGGCGCAAGGCCGGCGGCCTTTTGCTCGGTATCGCCGGCGTGACCTTGATCGTCTGGCATCGGCTGTCGGTCGGCACCGATTCCCTGCACGGCATCGTGTTCACGCTGGCCTCGCTCGCCTCGATCGTCGCCGGCACCATTCTGTTCAAGCTGCTCGCACCGAAGGGGAGCCTGTGGATCGGCAACGGCGTGCAGAACCTGGCCGCCGGCCTCGCGCTGACGCCGGTCGCGCTCACCTTCGCCGATATCCACGCGATCGATGTCACGCCCAGCCTGATCGGCGCCTTCGCCTTCCTCGTGCTGGGCGGCTCGATCCTCGCCTACTGGCTCTGGTTCCATCTCCTGAAAGTGTGCGGCGCGACCGCCGCCAGCGCCTATCATTTCCTGATGCCGCCGCTCGGCATGCTGTTCGCGTATCTCGTCCTGGGCGAGCACGTCGAGGCGCGTGACCTGCTCGGCATCATTCCGGTTGCGCTCGGCATCTACCTGGTGACGCGCCCCGCAAAGCCCGTCGCGTAAGAGGAGAACTTTCATGCCCGTTTCCATCACCCTGATCGGCGGCCCGACGGCGCTGATCGAGATCGACGGCTTCCGCCTGCTCACCGATCCGACCTTCGATGCGCCCGGCGCCTATCAGCTGCCGCATGTGACGCTGGAGAAGACCATCGGCCCCGCGCTCAAGGCCGATGCGATCGGCCCGGTCGACGCCGTGCTGCTCAGCCACGACCAGCATTCGGACAATCTCGACAATTCGGGCCGCGACCTTCTCCACAAGGTCAAGCGCGTGCTGACGACGGAGGCGGGCGCAAAGCGCCTCGGCGGCCATGTCGAAGGGCTTGCGCCGTGGAGCACCGCGCAGCTGAAAGACGGCGACGGCAACACGCTGACCATCACCGCGACGCCGGCGCGCCATGGCCCGGCCGGGATCGAGCCGCTGTCCGGCGACGTCATCGGCTTCGTGGTGGCATCGAGCCGCAAGGACACCAGCGCGGTCTATGTCAGCGGCGACACCACCTGGTTCGACGGCGTCGCCGAGGTCGCGCGCCGCTTCAAATGCGGTGTGGTGCTGCCCTTCGCCGGCGCCGCGCAGACGCGCGGGCCGTTCCATCTCACCATGGACACCAACGACACCATCGAGACCGCGCGCGCCTTCCCCGATGCGACGATCGTGCCGTTGCATACTGAAGGCTGGGCGCATTTCCGCCAGAACGGCGAGGATCTGCGCAAGACCTTCGACGCGCTCGGCTTCGGAACGCGGTTGCGGCTGCTGGAGCCGGGCGTCCCGACAGTGGTGGAGGCGCCGTAGCCGCCACTTCGCCGTTCTGACGGCGTTGCATGAACGCAGGTCTCGTGCCCCGGACGCAGCGCAGCGCCTCTTCGGCGGTGCGCTGCTGAGCCGGGGCCCATGCCTCCGCATTCGACTGCTTGGCTTTCTGGGTCCCGGCTCTGCGCCGCAACGCCAAGAGCGTTGCGGCGCGTCCGGGACACGAGCGGGAGGAGCGCGACAAACGCAACCACCCTCCTCGCAATGAAGGTGACTAATCCTTCCTGAACACGATCGACGCCATCCAGCCCGTCATCAGCGCCATCGCGGCGGTGACGAGGCCGTAGATCAGTCCGTTCTGCCGGGCGGTGGTGGCGACGAACTGCTCGAAGCCGACCTTGACGATCTCGAACGCGGTCTCGGTCTTGCCGATGAAGGCGCCGTTCGCGAACAGCTTGATCTCCACGTCATAGGTCCCGATCGGCACCTCCGCCGGCAGTGGAATGCCGGTGCGGAACAGCGTCGGCGTCAGGAACGTCACGGCGCTTCCGTCCTCGCGATAGAGCCCGCGCTGGGTGCGCAAGCGAATGAACGCGGACCGAAAAGCGTCGTTCGGCACCACGTCGGCAAAGTCGCCGCTGACCCGCTGCGTCAGCAGCACGTTGTTGAGCCCGATCTGCTGCCGCCGCGCGATCTCGGGCGAGGTGATGGCCTCGAAGGGGCGGTTGGCGAACAGCGCCAGATAGCTCGGCACCTGCAGGAATTGGCGATAGTCGGTGTTGATCCAGATGCCGAAGGTGCGTTCCTTCCGCCGCGTCACCATGTCGGCGCGCGGGCCCATCACGGTGACGACGAGGTCATAGGCCTTGCGGTCGGCGGGCGTCGTGGCGTCCTTCTCGACCGAGCCGAACAGCACCAGCTCCTCGCCGGAATAGTTCGGCGTCACCGTGACGCGGTGGTTGGAGACCGACACGATCAGCCGCTCGGCGCGCGCGGCCGGGCCGAGCAGCAGGACGAACAGGAGGGCCAGCGTTGCGCGGATCATCCGCTCACTCCCATCTCGCGGATGGTGAAGAGATCCGAGGGTTGGATCACCAGCTCGATCGCGAAGCGGATCCCGACCGAGAGGATCAGGAGCCCGAGCAGCAGCCGCAGCTGCTCGCCGCGGATCCTCTGGCCGGCACGCGCCCCGAACTGCGCACCGGTGACGCCGCCGACCATCAGGATCAGCGCCAGCACGGCGTCGACGAGATGATTGGTCACCGCGTGCAGCATGGTCGCGAACAGCATGGTGACCAGCGTCAGCACCATCGAGGTCCCGATCACCGTCGAGGTCGGCACCCGCAAGAGATAGATCATGATCGGCACCAGGATGAACCCGCCGCCGATGCCCATGATGGCGCCGATGAAGCCGATCATGATGCCGACCACCACCACGGGGATGACCGAGAGGTAGATCTTCGAGCGCTTGAAGCGCATCTTCAGCGGTAGGCCGTGGATCCAGTTGTGCGTGCGTCGCGGCGGCACCGTGCCGCGCCGGGTCCGCATCAGGGCGCGCAGGCCTTCGGAGAACATCAGGCTGCCGACGGCGGTGAGCAGCACGACGTAGGAGAGCGCGATCATCAGATCGAGCTGGCCGAGCGCACGGAGCTGGGTGAAGGTCCACACGCCGAGCGCCGTTCCTGTGACGCCGCCGCATAACAACATGCTTGCCAGCGCCGGATCGATCGCGCGCCGTCGCCAATAGGACAGTGCACCGGAGAAGGAGGAGGCCGCGATGTGGCTCGCCACCGATGCCACCGCGACCGCCGGCGTGATGCCGATGAAGATCAGCAGTGGCGTCATCAGGAAGCCACCGCCGATCCCGAACATGCCCGAGACGAAGCCCACGGCCGCGCCCATCGCCAGCACCAGGAAGACGTTGACGGGAAGATCGGCGATCGGAAGGTAGAGCTGCATCGATGGACCACGCTCCGGCGAGACGGATCGAGTGTGCGCAAATGCCCGCCGGACGGTCGGAACGATTGCCGCGTCCCTCAATAGCGGAATTCGGAGGCGGGAGGGACCGGGAATTTCGGGCGTGGTGAATGCGGAAAACGGGTGTGAATTGGGCTCGATCGTTGCGACAGCGCGAGATGCGCTCCTCCCCCGCTTGCGGGGGAGGGCTGGGGAGAGGGTATCTCCACAGCGGGACAACCCCCGAGAGGAGAAAGCCCTCACCCGGCGCGGGGGACGATGCTTCGCATCGCCCCGGACGCCGACCTCTCCCGCGAGCGGAAGAGGTGCTCCGAGCGTGCGGCGCGTTCTGTCGGCCTAAGAGCTATTCGCCTTCAATGCGCCGCGGAGGCCGAGCGCTTGGCTGCGACCGGCTTCGGTGCGGGCTTGGCGCTGGCCTGCGGCGCGCTGTCCCAGCCGCCGTTCGGGGCCGCAACGTTGACGGCGTCGTCGGGCTGCGGCTCGGCGCTGAAGGTCTGGATCGCGAGCTTGGCGGCAGCGAGCGATTGCGGGTCGAGGCGCTTGGCGACGTCGTCGCGCTTGCCGGCGGCATCCGCATCACCCTGGGCGGCCGCCAGGCTGAACCATTTGTAGGATTCGGCGAGGTTCTGCTCCACGCCGATGCCGCGGGCATAGAGGATGCCGAGGTTGAACTGGCTGTCGGCGACGCCGCGATCGGCGGCCTTGCGGAACCACTGCGCCGCGCTCTTGTAGTTGGCGCCGCGTCCGCCACCATCGGCATCGAGCACCGCGAGATTATGCATCGCCTTGGCGTTGCCGCGCTCGGCGGCCTGGGTGTAGTAGCGGCGGGCGATGTCGGCGTCCTTCTTCACGCCGAGGCCCTTCTCATAGAGCGTGCCGAGGCGGAAGGTCGCGGGGATCACCCCGGCCTGCGCGGCGCGGTCGTACCATTTCGCGGCTTCGTCGTAGTTCGTGGCGACGCCCTTGCCCTCGGCAAAGCGCACGCCGATCTCGTAGGCCGCGGTCGCATCGCCCCTCATCGCGGCGCTGCGCAGGCCAGGGCCGCCGATGCCGTCAGGCAGCTTTTCGCTCGGCGGTACCTGGACGAGGCTGAGCTTGGCGCGGCTCGCGCCGGAGAGTGCGCCAGTGATGTCGCTGCTCGCGGCAGGTGGCGGCACCGCTGCGGCGGGCGCCGGCGGAATCTCAACCGAGGCCGAGCTGGCCGGACCGGGCGCGGGAGCGGCCGGCGCGGCGTTGTTCTGGGATTGCCGGCCGATCGGCGTCGGCGAGGTCATCGACGGCGTGACCTGCTCGGGCGTGGCGGGCTTGTTCTCGATCACCGGCGGCGGCGCCTGCGGCGCGGGCTGGCTCAACGTATTGTCCATGGCCTGCGGCGCCGGCGGCGGGCTGCCCTCGAGCAGGTTCATCGCCATCTTGAAGGTGCCGAGCACGATCACGACCACGCTCGCGCCGACCAGCAGCGAGCGGATCTTCGAGGTGAAGGTCGAACCGCCGTCCTTGCCCTTGTCCTTGGCACGATCGGCCCCGGCCTTTGCACCACCCTTGGCACCGCGCGCCGGCTTCTCCGGCTGCGCGGCAGCAGCCTGGGCAGCGCGGCGGGCGGCCGCGATGAAGCTCGACGACGACACCGGCTCTTTTGGCGCGGCGGGAATGTCGCTGATCGCGCTCTCGGAGGCGGCGATGCGCTCCGACGGCGTGGCGACGCGCCCGCCCGGCCGCGTGCCCGGCTCGAGCGGGTGATCCGGCGGCAATTCGGGCGCGAGCGCCGCGCGTGAGGTATGGGGCTCCAGAATTTCGCTGATCGCGCGCGGTGGCACTGGCGGAGCCGATGGCACCGGCGGCGGCGGCGCGGCGGGCGCGGCAGCGGCGTGGAATTCGCGCGGCGCGGCGGCGAAGGCGGTTTGCTGCGCCTGCGCGGCGGCAGGGTTCGGCAGCTCCGGCTTCGGATCGTATTTCGGCTGCTGCTGGGCTTGCGGCAGCGGCTCGCGCGCAACAGGGGCGTGCGCCATCGGAGCAGCCATGGGAGCAGCCATGGGCATGGCCATCGGCTGCGGCGCCGTGCGCACGGCGCGCAGATCGCCTTCGATCATGGAAAGGCGATCGACCACATGGCCGAGCGCGCTATGAACGGCTTCGAGCGAGTCCTGGGTGCTGCGGTTGGTCTCGGCCTGGCTGAAGCGGATGTCGGAGAGCTCGCGCTTGACCAGATCGACCATTCCGGAATCGGCGGGCGCCGAGTTGCGGCTCTCGGCGAGGGCCGAATAGGTCGCCTGCTGCCGTTCCAGATGCCTGAGGATGTCGTGCAGCCCGTCCTCGACACGGCTCAGATTGCCGTTGCGCGGGTCGGAGGCGGCTTCGATCCGCTCCAGCAGATACGAGACGCGCTGTTCGAGATGCGCGAAGGTCGAGGCGGAATCGTTGCCGACCTGCATACGGTCGAAACGGTCCGAGAGCGCGCGGATCGCGGCTTCCAGATGCTCGGTGCTCTCGGACGGCTGCGGCCGCTCGCGGGTTTCCAGCGCAGCCGTGAGCGCGGCGATGCGCTGCTCCAGCACCGCGAAGCTGTCGCCGGGGCCGGAGGCGCGGGTGACCTGGTCGACCTTGGACGACAGCAGTTGCACGTCGTCCGAAAGCCGCGCCAGCGCTTCGTTGGAGGCGACGTTGGAGACGATGCCGCGCAGCGCCGTAATCGCGCTTTCGAGCTGATGCACCGTCGAGGGATCGTCATTGGCGCGCAGGATCAGGTCGAGCTTGGCGCCGAGATTGCGGATCGCCTCGTCATAGCCGGTGAGCTGCTCGGCCGGCGTCAGCGTGCGCAGCACCTGCTTGATGTCGGACAGCGCGTGCTCGATGCCCGCCAGCACCTGGCCGTCGGTGCCGTTGGAGCGCGTCTCGTCGATCCGGCGGTGCAGCGAGCGGATCTCGTTCTCGATCGATTCGATCGCGCGCCGCGGCATCGCCTCGGTGATGGCGGCGCGGATCTCGGCGAGTTCGCTGCGGAAGGCGTTGATCGCCTGCTCGGTATTGTCGGGCCGCTGCAGCGATTCGATCTGGCTCGTGATCTTGAGCAGATGGCGCTCGAGCGAGGAGAAATCCGGCCCCGGCGGCGGTGGCGGCGGAGCATAGGCAGGCGCGGGCGGCGCCATCGGGGGCATGTAAGGCGCGGCTGCGGGCGCAATCGACGGTGCGGCGCGCGGCGGCATCTGCCGCGGCGTAAAGCCGTCGAGCTCGCTCTGGCGCGCCGTGATCTCGGCGACGGCGACGTCGAACGATGCGGGGCTCAGGGGCGGGGCGTTGCGATAGACCTGAGCTGCCGCGCGCTCGACCGCATCGGCCTGGCGCTGGCGCGCTTCAACGGGTGAGGGAGCCGGTGCGGGCCGCGGCGGCTGAGGCTGCGGTTGCTGCGGGCGGGAGATCTGCGACAGCCGCGCATCGAGCCGCGAGATCGCGTCGTTGAGCTGGCGTGCGACGCCCTGCTCGCGCGAGACGTCCTGTTGCGACGGGTCCTGGCGCGAAGAATCCTGGCGCGGCGCGGGCTTTGAAATCCGTTCGATCTGCTGGGTGATCGCGTCGAGCCGCTGGTGGATGTCGGCGACTTCGCGGCTTTCCTGGCTCGGAATCTGGGGGGCTTGCGGACGCTGATCGTAAGGGGCGCGAAAGTTTGGCGGGGCAGTCTCGCCGAGCGTGGAGTTCAGCCAGTCGTTGAGCGACATGCCCGCACGACGCGCAGCAGCTTCGGCCCGCTCCCTGACGGATGGATCGATGCCGTCCACACTCCACGATACGCGCGAATTCATGACTCTGTCCGGTTCCGACTCCGGCGCCCCACCCGGCGCCTCCAGCCTTCCCACGCGTGCCGGTTGCAAAGACAATCGAATTTGGCGCGGGTCGTCTGCCTCGAAAACCGACTTTTGTCCGTTACGGTAAATAACGGGTTAAGGAACGCCGGCCGGGTGTCTTAAAGTTGGGCGGCCTCGACCTGCCTGGCCCGTTGGACGCGATCGAAATCCCGCCCTGCCAGGAACTCTCCGGGGGGCTGGCAGCTTGGAACTTCAGCAACGAAGGATGGCTCGAGATGGCAGGTCTGACCGAAGAAGACGTTCGCAAGCGCGCCTATGAGATCTGGAAAAGTGCCGGCGAGCCAAGCGGGAAGATGGATACGTTCTGGTACGAGGCTGAAAAGGAGCTTTTGGCTGAACGATCAAAGCAAGACGAGGTGCCGCCCGGAATGACCGACAATTTGCCGGTCTAACGGGGCCGGCCTCAGCCCTTTCCCTCGCGCTTGCCATCCTCGAGCGGCACCACGGTGCCCTTGCCGCTCGTCGCCGACAGGGCCTCGAGCGCTTCCTCGCAGAAATCGGCCACCATCTGCTCGTGGCGGGCGCCGAGGCGGAGCAGCAGCAGATTACCGAGATCGAGCCGGCCCTCGGCCGTACCATCCGGGAAACGCTTTTTGAGGATGCGCTCGTAATTGGCATGGCGGTCGCGATGGTGCTCCAGCCGGGCCATCAGATCGGTGCGCATGGGTTCGATGTCGATGCTGTCGAGCGCATGCAGCCGAACCAGCAGGTCATCCTTGATCGAAGGGGGGGTGCTCGGCCGCGCGGCCCAGTGCCGCAGCGCTGTTCGGCCTTCGGGAGTCAGCGTATAGATGAGCTTATTGGGCTTGCCCGACTGGACGACCTCGCGGCCCTGGATATGGCCGCGGTCGCGCAGCTTGGAGAGCTCGCGGTAGATCTGCTGGTGGTCGGCCTTCCAGAAGAAGCCGATCGAGGAATCGAACGTCTTGGCGAGCTCGTAGCCCGTCATCGGACGTTCCGTCAGGCAAGCGAGGATTGCGTCGCCCAGCGCCATGACCACCGGCCTCCTTGTTTCTTCGACCTCGCCCATCTCGCTTGACTTTATGCGCATTGGCGCATATGCGTCAATGTGCATATGAAACGCAACGGGACGGGCTTCAGATCCGACCTGAAAAAGCCAGCGGAATCAACCATCTCGCTACTGTGCATGGGGTTGTTTTCGCATTTTTTGTCCAGGCCTTTAGGGAGGCAGCTGAGAATGACCGGCCTCGATTCCTGGTACGCCTACATGAAGTCACACGACCGCACCGCGCTCTGGGACCTCTTGCATCCCGACGCCGTGTTCGAAAGCCCGGTCGTCCACACGCCTCAGCGCGGGCGCGACATCACCTTCAAATACCTCTCCAGCGCCGAGCAGGTGCTCGGCGGCCCCGATTTCACCTATGTCGGCGAATGGCAGAGCGAGCGCGGCGCCGTGCTCGAATTCAAGACCATGATCGACGGCATCGAGATCAACGGTGTCGACATCATCAGCTTCGATGCCGAAGGGCGCATCACCCATTTCAAGGTGATGGTGCGTCCGCTCAAGGCGATCAACATGCTGCACCGCCTGATGGCGGAGCAGCTGGCCGCCCAATCATGACACTGCCCTGAGGTTGCAGAACCCGCTAAGCTCGCGGGCAAGGCTGCGCCGCAGGAAACACGCTGCTATCACCGCTTCAAGGCCCATTGCCGGGAGAACCCCATGCCGATCTACAAAGCCCCCGTCGAAGACGTGAACTTCCTGCTCAACGACGTCTTCCAGATCGACCGTTACGACAACCTTGCCGGTTTCTCGGACGCATCGAGCGACGTGCGCGAGGCCATTCTGGGTGAAGCCGCCAAGCTCGCCGAAGAGGTGCTGCAGCCGCTCAATCGCGTCGGCGACCTCGAAGGCTGCAAGCGCGCCGATGACGGCAGCGTCACCACGCCGAAGGGTTTCAAAGAAGCGTTCAAGCAGGTCGCGGAGGGCGGCTGGCTCGGTCTCTCGGCGCCGACCGAGTTCGGCGGCCAGGGCCTGCCGGTGACGCTCTCGCAAGCGGTCAACGAATTCCAGATCTCCGCCAACATGGCGTTCTCGATGTATGGCGGCCTCACCATGGGCGCGACCGCGGCGCTCCTGGTGCACGGCACGCCCGAGCAGAAGCAGACCTACGTCCCGAAGATGATCGCCGGCGAGTGGACCGGCACCATGAACCTGACCGAGCCGCATTGCGGCACCGATCTCGGCATGCTCCGCACCAAGGCGGTGCGCCAGGCCGACGGCAGCTTCAAGATCACGGGCACCAAGATCTTCATCTCCGCCGGCGAGCATGACCTCGCCCCCAACATCATCCACCTCGTGCTCGCCCGCATCGAGGGCGCGCCGGCCGGCATCAAGGGCGTGTCTCTGTTTGTGGTGCCCAAGTTCCTGGTGAATGCCGATGGTTCGGTGGGCGCGCGCAACGGCGTCGTCTGCGGCTCGATCGAGCACAAGATGGGCATCCACGGCAATTCCACCTGCGTGATGAACTACGACAACGCCACCGGCTGGCTGATCGGCGAAGAGAACAAGGGCATGCAGGGGATGTTCGTGATGATGAACGAGGCCCGCCTCGGCGTCGCCGTTCAGGGTCTCGCGCAGTCGGAAGTCGCCTATCAGAACGCCGTCGCCTATGCCCGCGAGCGCATCCAGGGCCGCGCGCTGACCGGCGCCAAGGCGCCGGACAAGCAGGCCGACCCGATCATCGTGCATCCCGACGTGCGCCGCACGCTGCTCTCGATCCGCGCCTTCAACGAAGCCGCGCGCGCTTTCGTGATGTGGACCGCGCTGAAGAGCGACGTCGCCCACCGCTCCGAAGACCCGAAGGACCGCCAGGCTGCCGACGATCACATGGGCCTGATGACGCCGGTGCTGAAGGGCTTCCTCACCGACTATGGCTTCGCCAACGCGGTGCAGGCGCAGCAGATGTATGGCGGCCACGGCTACATCGCCGAGCATGGCATGGAGCAGTTCGTGCGCGATGCGCGCATCGCCATGATCTATGAAGGCGCCAACGGCATTCAGGCGCTCGACCTCGTCGGCCGCAAGCTGCCGCGCGACGGCGGCCGCGCCATCATGGCCTTCTTTGGCGAGGTCATGGCCTTTGCCAAGGAGAACGGCGGCGACGAGGCGCTGAAGCCCTTCATCACCCCGCTCTCGACCTCGCTCGGCCATCTCCAGCAGGCGACGACCTGGCTGATGCAGAACGCGATGGCGAAGCCTGACAATGCGGGTGCTGCCGCAACCGATTATTTGCATCTCTTCGGCTTCGTCGCGCTCGGCTACATGTGGGCGAAGATGGCGAAGGTGACGAACGCCAAGATTGCCGAGAGCGGGGCGACGCCCTATCTCTCGACCAAGCTCGTCACCGGCCGCTTCTTCATGGAGCGGATGCTGCCGGAGACCGCCGCCAATCTCGCGCGCATCCAGGCCGGCTGCGCCACCATCATGGAATTGCCCGCGGAAGCGTTCTGAGTCTTTCGCCCACGAATGATCGCGACCGCGCCGCGGTCGCCACCAACATAACTGCAATCAGGAGGCTCCCATGGCAGATGCCTATATCTACGATCACGTCCGCACCCCGCGCGGCCGCGGCAAGGCTGACGGTTCGCTGCACGAAGTCACCGCGCTGGCGCTCGCGACCGTGCCGCTGAAGGCGCTGAAGGACCGCAACAATCTTCCCGAGGATTCCGTCGACGACGTCATCCTCGGCGTGGTCGATCCGGTCGGGGAAGCGGGCAGCGACATCGCGCGCTTTGCCGCGCTGAAGGCCGGTCTCGGCGAAGCCGTGCCCGGCGTGCAGATCAGCCGCTTCTGCGCTTCCGGCCTCGATGCCGTGAACTTTGCCGCTGCGCAGGTGATGAGCGGGCAGCATGAGCTGGTGATCGGCGGCGGCGCCGAATCCATGAGCCGCGTCGGCATCGGCGCTTCCGGCGGTGCCTGGCCGATGGATCCCTCGATGGCGGTCCCCGCTTACTTCATGCCGCAGGGCGTCTCGGCCGATCTGATCGCCACCAAATACGGCTTCTCGCGCGACGATGTGGATGCCTATGCGGTGCAGAGCCAGCAGCGCGCCGCGAAGTCCTGGGAGGAAGGCCGCTTCGACAAGTCGATCGTCCCGGTGAAGGACATCAACGGTCTCACCATCCTCGCCAAGGACGAGCACATGCGTCCCTCGACGACGATGCAGTCGCTGGCGCAGCTGCAGCCCGCGTTCACCATGATGGCGCAGATGGGCGGTTTTGACGGCGTCGCGATCCAGTCGCACCCGGAGATCGAGCGCGTCAACTACGTGCACCACGCCGGCAACTCGTCGGGCATCGTCGACGGCGCCGGCGCCGTGCTGCTCGGCAGCAAGGAGGCGGGTGCCAAGTACGGCCTGAAGCCGCGTGCAAAGATCCGTGCGTTCGCCAACATCGGCTCGGAGCCGGCGATGATGCTGACCGGTCCGGTCGACGTCACCGAAAAGCTGTTCGCGCGCTCCGGCATGAAGAAATCGGACATCGACCTGTTCGAGCTGAACGAGGCCTTCGCCTCCGTCGTGCTGCGCTACATCCAGGCCTTCGACATCGACAACGCCAAGATCAACGTCAATGGCGGCGCGATCGCGCTCGGCCATCCGCTCGGGGCGACCGGCGCGATGATCCTCGGCACCGTGCTCGACGAGCTCGAGCGCACCAACAAGTCCACCGCCCTGGTCACGCTGTGCATTGGCGGCGGCATGGGCACCGCGACCATCATCGAGCGCGTCTAAGGGTAGGGAGAAACCAACATGTCGTACAAGAACTTCAGGGTTGAGACCGACGCAGACGGCATCGCGCTCGTCACCTGGGACATCCCGGGCCGTTCGATGAACGTGCTCGACGAGACCTCGACCAACGAGCTCGACGCGATCGTCAAGGCGACCACGGCTGATGCCGCGGTGAAGGGCGTCGTCATCACCTCCGCCAAGGAAGCCTTTTGCGCGGGCGCGGATCTCTCCATGCTCGAAGGCATGAACCAGGCCTACGCCAAGGTCTTCAAGGAACAGGGCGAGACCGCGGCGAACCAGATGCTGTTCGACCAGAGCCGCCGCTTCTCGCTGGTGCTGCGCTCGATCGAAACCTCAGGCAAGCCGTGGGCGGCCGCGATCAACGGGCTCGCGCTCGGCGGCGGTTTCGAGATCACGCTGTGCTGCCACTACCGCGTCGCCGCTGAGAATCCCAAGACCCGTCTCGGCCTGCCCGAGGTCAAGGTCGGCCTGTTCCCGGGCGCCGGCGGCACGCAGCGCGTGCCGCGCCTGGTGCCGCCGCAGGATGCGATGACGATCCTGCTCAAGGGCGATCCGGTCACCGTCGAGAAGGCCAAGGCGCTGAATTTGATTCACGCCATCGTTCCCGCCGCCGATCTGATCAAGGCGGCCAAGGACTGGATCAAGGGCGGCGGCAAGGCGGTTGCGCCTTGGGACGAGAAGGGCTTCAAGCTGCCCGGCGGCCCGGTGTTCTCCAAGGCCGGCATGATGATGTTCCCCGCCGGCAACGCGATCTATCGCCGCGAGACCTACGACAATTACCCGGCCGCGCGCGCCATCATGAGCTGCGTCTACGAAGGCCTGCAGCTGCCGATCGACGCCGCGCTGCGGGTGGAGTCGCGCTACTTCACCTCGGTGCTGCGCTCGAAGGAAGCGGCTGCGATGATCCGCAGCCTGTTCCTGTCGATGCAGGAGCTCAACAAGGGTGCGCGCCGTCCGAAGGACGTGCCCGCGACCAAGGTGAAGAAGATCGCCGTGATCGGCGCCGGCTTCATGGGCGCGAGCGTCGGCTACGTCTCGGCCCGTGCCGGCCTCGACGTCGTGCTGATCGATCGCGACCAGGAGAGCGCCGACAAGGGCAAGGCGCACGCGCAGAAGGTGATCGAGGAGCAGATCAAGAAGGGCCGTGCCAAGCCCGCGGACGCCGAAGCGCTGCTCGCGCGCATCACCCCGACCGCGGATTATGCGGCGCTGAGGGACGTCGACCTCGTCATCGAGGCCGTGTTCGAGGACCGCAAGGTCAAGGCTGACACCTTCGCCAAGGCGCAGGAGCACATGAAGCCGGACGTGATCTTCGCCTCGAACACCTCGACGCTGCCGATCACCTCGCTGGCCGAAAGCTTCAAGGACCAGGGCAAGTTCGTCGGCATCCACTTCTTCTCGCCGGTCGAGAAGATGATGCTGGTCGAGATCATCAAGGGCAAGAACACCGGTGACCTCGCGCTCGCGACCGCGCTCGATTACGTCCGCCAGATCGGCAAGACGCCGATCGTGGTGAACGACAGCCGCGGCTTCTTCGCCAATCGCTGCGTCGGCCGCTACGTCGCCGAGGGTAACGAGATGTTCCTCGAAGGCGTGCCGCCGGCGATGATCGAGAACTGTGCCAAGATGGCCGGCATGCCGGTCGGCCCGCTCTCGCTCTCGGACGAAGTCGCGCTCGACCTCGGCCTCAAGATCATGAAGGCGACGGAGGCCGATCTCGGCCCCAACGCCATCAACCCCGATCAGAAGAAGCTGATGGTGGAGATGGTCGAGAAGCAGGGCCGCCTCGGCCGCAAGAACAGCAAGGGTTTTTACGACTATCCCGAGAAGGGCAAGGGCTCGAAGAGCCTGTGGCCGGGTCTGTCCGCGCTGCAGCCGAAGCAGCTCGACCCCGATACGCTCGACGTCGAGGAGCTGAAGCAGCGCTTCCTGGTGGTGCAGGCGGTGGAAGCCGCGCGCACGGTCGAGGACCACGTCATCACCGATCCGCGCGAGGCGGATGTCGGCTCGATCCTCGGCTTCGGCTTCGCGCCGTTCACCGGCGGCACGCTGTCCTATATCGACTTCATGGGCACGAAGAAGTTCGTCGAGCTCTGCCACAAGCTCGAGGCCAAGTACGGCTCGCGCTTCACCCCGCCCAAGCTGCTCGAAGAGATGGCGGCAAAGGGCGAAACCTTCTACGGCCGCTTCGCGCCGAAGAAGGCGGCGGCTTGATCTGGCCCGTCATTCCGGACAGTCCGCAACGCGGACTGATCCGGAATCTCGATCGGCTTCGCTCGGTCGTGCAACAATTGCGAGATTCCGGGTTCGCCGCGTCGCGGCGCCCCGGAATGACGAAGGATCACTTCGCCTGCGCGAGGCCTTCCTTCTTCAATGCTTCCTGCACCTGCGGCCGCGCGGCGACGCGGGCCTTGTAGGCGGCAAGGTTCGGCATGCCTGAGAGATCGAACTTCATCCGGTCGGCCCAGGTCAGCATCGTGAAGAGATAGCCGTCGGCCACCGTGAACTGCTTGCCCATCAGGTAGTCGCGGCCGGCGAGCTGGCTGTCGATATATTTCAGCTTGCCCATGACGCGGTCTTTGAAGAAGGCCTTGGCCTCGTCGTTCAGCGCCGGCGCGAACATCGGGCCGAAGCTCTTGTGCACCTCGGAGGTGAGGAAGTTGAGCCACTCCAGCAGCTTGTAGCGCTCGGAACTGCCGTGGGCCGGCGCCAGCGCCTTGGCTGAGGCCTGATCGGCGATCATCTGGACAATCACCGGCCCTTCGGTCACGATCTCACCGCTGTCGAGGCCCAGCGCAGGGACCTGGCCCTTGGGGTTCAGCTTCAGATAATCCTCACCATTTTCGAGCTTCTTGGCCCGGATATCGACCTTGACCAGCTCATAGGGCAGGCCGGCTTCCAGGAGCGCGATGTGGGGGGACAGCGAGCAGGCACCGGGCGAATAGTACAGCTTCATGGAATTTCCTTCTCTTGAGCTTGGTTCGGCCGAAAGAGCGATTACATGCATCTGCTTGGAATAGTCAAGATTGATGCAGCTGCATCAAATGAGGTAAGAGACGGGCGACGAGCTTGAGCGGGACCATGAAACGCAAACCATCGACCGAGGCGACCTCCGCCTGGATCCGCCTGATGCGGGTGCAGAGCCGCGTGCTCGATTGCGTCGAGCAGGACCTGAAGAAGGCCGGCTTCCCGCCGCTGGCATGGTACGACGCGCTGCTGGAATTGTCGCGTGCTCCCTCGGGCGAGTTGCGGCCGGTCGAGCTGGAACGGCAGATGCTGATCCCGCAATATTCCACCTCGCGCCTGATCGACCGCCTGGTCGACGAGGGCCTCGCCTCGCGGCGCGAATGCAAGATCGACAAGCGCGGCCAGTTCGTCGAGATCACGGAAGCCGGCCGCGAGCTGCAGAAGCGGATGTGGGGCGCCTATTCCGCCGCGATCGAGAAATATGTCGGCTCGAAACTGTCCGATGCCGATGCCGTCAAGCTCAGCGGTCTGCTCGACCGCCTGGGCTGCTCGTGCGGCGAGATGAAGCTGCCGCCCGTCGCCAACGTCAACGAAACCTCGCCGTCGCGATGATCGCGCGGCACACAAGCTCGTCCGTGCGCCCGGTGGGTTCGCGGACCATCCCCGTCACCCGCGCGCATTCGATCGAAGCGCCTTTGATTAGAGTTTGATATGGCGCGAGACCAGATCGATATGACGCCGCTGCAGTCACGCGACGAGCTCGTGGCGTGGTTCGAGGCCGGCTGCAAGCCGGCGTCCGAGTGGCGCATGGGCACCGAGCACGAGAAGACGCCCTTCACGCTCGAAGGCCATCGTCCGGTGCCTTACGAAGGCGCGCGGGGCATCGGCGCGCTGCTCGAAGGCATGAAGCTCCTGCTCGGCTGGGAGCCGATCATGGAGAAAGGCAACATCATCGGCCTCTACGACGTCACCGGCGGCGGGGCGATCTCGCTCGAGCCCGGCGGACAGTTCGAGCTGTCCGGCGCTCCGGTCGAGAACGTGCACCAGACCCAGAGCGAGGTGATGGCGCATCTGGCGCAGGTGCGCGAGATCGCAACGCCCCTCGGCATTGGCTTTCTCGGCCTCGGCATGACCCCGTCCTGGTCGCGCGCGGACATCCCGATGATGCCCAAGGGCCGCTACAAGATCATGACCAACTACATGCCGAAGGTCGGCCAGTACGGCCTCGACATGATGTACCGGACCTGCACGGTGCAGACCAATCTCGACTTCTCCTCCGAAGCGGACATGGTCAAGAAGCTGCGCGTGTCGCTCGCGCTGCAGCCGGTCGCAACAGCGCTGTTCGCCAACTCGCCGTTCACCGAAGGCAAGCCGAACGGCTTTTTGTCCTTCCGCTCCGAGATCTGGCGCGACACCGACAATGCGCGGTCCGGCATGATGCCGTGGGCGTTCGAGGACGGCATGGGGTTCGAGCGCTATGTCGACTACGCGCTCGACGTGCCCATGTATTTCGTCAAGCGCGACGAGGACTATATCGACGTGTCGGGCTCCTCGTTCCGCGCCTTCTTCGAGGGCCGCAACAACAATCTTCCCGGCGAGCGTCCGACGCTGTCGGACTGGGCCAACCATCTCTCCACGATCTTCCCGGAAGTGCGGCTCAAGCGCTATCTCGAGATGCGCGGCTCCGACGGCGGACCCTGGGGCCGGTTGCCGGCGCTGCCGGCGTTCTGGGTCGGGCTGCTCTATGACGACGTCGCGCTCGATGCCGCCTGGGAGATCGTCAAGCACTGGACCGCACCCGAGCGTCAGGCCCTGCGCGACGACGTGCCGCGCTTCGGCTTCAAGGCGCGGATCAAGAACCGTTATTTGTTCGAGATCGCCAAGGAATGCCTCGTTCTGGCACATGCGGGCCTGCGCCGGCGCGGCCGGATCGACCAGCTCGGCCGCGACGAAACGCGGCATCTGGAGCCGCTCGACCGCATCATCGATTCCGGCCGGACGCCGGCCGAGGAAATGTTGGACAAGTTCAACGGTCCCTGGAACGGCTCGGTGGAACCGGCCTACGCCGAATACGCTTTCTAAACCATAGGCCAACGACCAGGGTTTCAGCCGTTCATCGCCCATACAGGTTTGCGGCGATCAAATGACCGGCCGAAAAAGCCGAGCGTCGTCAATAATTAGAAAGCTGTTCCGATGGGGAAGGGCCGCCAGTCCCGGGCCTTCATGGCAAAGGTCATGGCTTGCGTCGTGGCTTGTGTCACGCTGCTTTCGCTCGCCTTCGCGAGCGTGCCGGCGCGCGCCCAGACTGCATTCGACCGGCCCGGCGGCGACTATTTCAGCGCGCCTGTTGCCTCAGGCGATCCCGAGGATTGCGCGCTGCTGTGCGAGCGCGACCGCCGCTGCCGCTCGTGGAGCTTCAGCTATCCCGACGTCGAAGGCGGCTCGGCGGTCTGCTGGCTGAAGAACACCGTGCCGGCGCGCGTGCCGGGCAGCTGCTGCATCTCCGGCGTTCGCGGCGCCGGCGTGATCGAGCCGCGGGTCGAGGGCGTGGAGACGTCGATCGACCGTCCGGGCGGTGATCTGCGCAACTTCGACCTGAAGGAAGGCGACGGCGTGGAGGCCTGCAAGGCCGCGTGCACCGCCGACAACAAATGCCGCGCCTTCACCTATGCCCGCCCCGGCTACACCGGGCGCGAGGCGCGCTGCTTCCTGAAGAAGGAAATCAAGCCGCCGCGACGGAAGGCGGGATTCACCTCGGGCGTGGTGCGGTAGGATTTAGCTATCGTGACGCACATGGTCGTCATGCCCGGGCTTGACCCGGGCATCCACGTCGTTCCTCAATCGCGGCTGCGCGTGGATGGCCGGGTCAAGCCCGGCCATGACGTGGAGAGGCATCTCATTCCGCCGCAATCACGGTGAGCTCCGGCCACAACCTCTTCCATCGCTTCGCCTTCACCGCGTAATTCGCCGCGGAGAAATTTGGGCCCGGATTGGGCCGCGCGATCAGCCCCGCGATATCGTCGAAGCCATGCGGCGCGTAGACCTCATAGCCATCGCCTACGCGCCGGACGCCGATCTGCGTGTTCTGCGTGAGGAAGCGGTCGATGCCTTCCCGCGAACCTCGAAGCGGCGGATAGGGCAGGCCGTGCTTGGCGGGATACCACAGATGCACGCGCGCCTGGTTGCGGATCTCGACCTTGATGCCGAGATCTCCGAGCCGCGCATGCAGCGCACGGATCACGGCGTCCTCCGCGTCCCACGAGGTATCAGGATCGAAATAGAACGCGTCGTAATCGGCGATGCCGTGATCGACCGCGCGGCCCGTGAGGACGTTCCACACCGTTTGCACCAGGCATCCCGAGACCAGCCATGCATCGGGCAGCGCGAGGCGATCGAGTTCGGCGACGATTGTGGCGTTGGCTGGATTTTGCAGCGCGAGGGCGAGAAATTCGTCGCGGTTCATCGCTGCTGCTCTCCCTCTCCCGTTCGCGGGAGAGGTGACGTGAGTGAAAGCTCAATGCACGGCGGTGAAGAACCGTGCGAGCCGGAAGCCGGACAGCCAAGTGTACACCGGCTGGCTGCGCATGCCGAGGTCCCAGGAGCCGACCACCGCATCCGCACGGCCGATCAGATTGTCGATCGGCAGCAGGCCGACGCCGCCGGAGCGCAGCGGCACGCGGCTGTCGGCGGAGTTGTCGCGGTTGTCGCCGAGCACGAAGAGGTGGCCAGCCGGCACCGTCACTTCCGGCGTGTTGTCGAGCGGGCCGTTGTCGCGCATCTTGAAGATCAGATGCGAGACGCCGTTCGGCAGCGTCTCGACGTAACGGTAGGCGGGCTCGCTGCCGCCATTGTCGTCCTCGGCGGCGCCAACGCCGTCAGGCTTCAGCTCGGCGGGGCGGTCGTTGATGAAGAGCTGGCCCTGCCGCATTTGGATGCGGTCGCCGGGAAGCCCGACGACGCGTTTGACCCAGGCCTGGGAACGATCGCCGGGCCAGCGAAACACCACCACGTCGCCCTGCTTCGGCGTCTCCGCGAACACGCGGCCGCTCTCCGGCAGATTGATCTGGATCGGCAGCGACGAGGTGCCGTAGCCATAGGGGAATTTCGAGGCGAGCAGCGCATCGCCGATCAGCAGCGTCGGCTCCATCGAGCCCGAGGGCACGTAGAACGGCTCGGCGAGCGCGCCCTTGGCGATGAAGACCGCGGCGACGATGCCGGCGAGCTGGACGATCTGCCCGCCCCAGCCGCTGCTCTTCCGCTTCGGAGCGGCAGTTACCTTCTCAACGCTCATGCGCCCGTTCCACCCACAGTGATGCGTTCCATCAGAAGCGACGGCTGGCCGACGCCGACCGGCACGCCCTGTCCGTTCTTGCCGCAGGTGCCGATGCCGGTATCGAGCGCGAGGTCGTTGCCGATCATGCGGATGCGATGCAGATCGGTCGGCCCGTTGCCGATCAGCATGGCGCCCTTCAGCGGCGCGCCGATCTTGCCGTTCTCGATCTTGTAGGCCTCGGTGCACTGGAACACGTATTTGCCCGAGGTGATGTCGACCTGGCCGCCGCCGAAATTCGCGGCGAAGACGCCGTTCTTCACCGACGCCAGGATCTCGGCCGGATCGCGGTCGCCCGCGAGCATGTAGGTGTTGGTCATGCGCGGCATCGGCACATGGGCGTAGCCCTGGCGACGGCCGTTGCCGGTCGGCTTCATGTTCATCAGCCGCGCGTTCTGGCGGTCCTGCATGTAGCCGACCAGGATGCCGTCCTCGATCAGCACGGTGCGATTGGTCGGCGTGCCCTCGTCGTCGATCGACAGCGAGCCGCGGCGCGAGGCAATGGTGCCGTCGTCGACCACAGTGACTCCCTTGGCCGCGACCTGCTGGCCCATCAGGCCGGCAAACGCAGACGTCTTCTTGCGGTTGAAATCGCCTTCGAGGCCATGACCGACCGCTTCATGCAGCATCACGCCGGGCCAGCCGGCGCCCAACACGACGTCCATCTCGCCGGCGGGGGCGGGGATCGATTCCAGATTGACCAGGGCCTCGCGCAACGCGCCGTCGGCGGCATCGCGCCAGTTCTTGCTCTCGATGAATTCGGCATAGCCGGCGCGGCCGCCATAGCCCTTGCTGCCGCTTTCCTGGCGGTCGCCCTGGCCGGCAACGACGGAAATGTTGACGCGCACGAGCGGACGGATGTCGCGATAGCTCTCGCCGTCCGGCCGCAGGATCTCGACGACCTGCCAGGTCGCGCCCAGGCTGACGCTGACCTGCCGCACCCGCGGATCCTTGTCGCGCAGATACGCGTCGATCTCGGCCAGCAGCTTGACCTTGGTCTCGAAGCCGGGGGCATCGAGCGGATTGTCGTCGCCGTAGAGGCGGACATTGGTGTGGGGAGGCGGCGCGGCAAAGCTGCCGGAATAGCCGCCGCGTACGGCCGCGACCGCGTCCGCAGCGCGAATCAGCGCCGGCAGCGAGACGTCGGAGGAGTGCGCATAGCCCACGGCATCATCCTTGACGGCGCGTAAGCCGAAACCCTGCGAGGTGTCGTAGGTCGCCTGCTTCAGCCGCCCATTGTCGAACATCAGCGCTTCGGTCTGGCTGTACTCCAGGAACAGCTCGCCGTCGTCGGCACCGGAAAGCCCGCGCGCGACCTCGTGGCGAACCTGGTCGCGGTCGAGATTGGCGCGGTCGAGCAGGGAGGTCGTGGCAGGGTTTGTCATGCGTCCGTCCATTAGCGGAAGATGTGGGGCAAGATAATGGTTTCGGACCGGTTCCGCGAGGGGGCGGGGCGTCACATTACGGAAACGATAGGATGGGTAGGGGGCACTCGCCAGCGCGTGCCGCCAGCATCCATCCATCACCGTCACCCTGAGGTGCTCGGCTTGCAAAGCAAGGCGAGCCTCGAAGGGCGACGGCCCGGCTGGCAGCGTGGCCGTTCATCCTTCGAGGCTCGCACGGCAGCGCGACCGCGCTGCCGAACTCGCGCCTCAGGATGACGGGATTGAGAACGTGCGATCGGAGCGCAGCCCCTACGGCAGCTTGTCGTAGCCCTCGCCGAGGCCGTTCAGGCTGAGCGGGAAGCCGATGCCTTCTTCCGGCGTCTCAAAGATGATGAAGGTGGCGGTCTTGGCGGTGCGGAGCTGGCCGAGCAGCTTGTCGTCCATGACGACCTCGGCGACGCAGCCATTGGGCAGGCATCGGACGAAGCCGGCGCGGCCGACGTCCTGGTTGTCGAGCTTGAGGCCGAGGCCGGAGGGCAGCAGAACGCCCAGGGGCGCGACCACGCGCATCAGGCGGCTCTTCTGGTCGGCGGTCTTCAGCACGATGACGGTC
This sequence comes from Bradyrhizobium sp. UNPF46, assembly GCF_006658625.1. Lineage (NCBI taxonomy): Bacteria > Pseudomonadati > Pseudomonadota > Alphaproteobacteria > Hyphomicrobiales > Nitrobacteraceae > Bradyrhizobium > Bradyrhizobium sp. UNPF46. The sequence goes on along the minus strand of NZ_LFJB01000067.1, from coordinate 19,526 downwards.
AGGCCGGCATTGGAGCGGTCTTCGGCGACCACGCTCTGGATCAGGGCGCATTGCTCGGTCTGGGCGCCCGGAGGCGTGTCGCAGCGAATCTGCCAGTCGCCATGGACGGAGCGCACTGCGCCCTGCGCATGGGCGAAGCCGGGAAGTGCCAGAAGGACGAGCGCAGCCAGCAGGCTGGCCAGCGCCGGGAGGCGGGTCAGCTGCCTTCTAGCCAGCCTTGCCATCGATTTCGAAAGCCCCATCGGGTCGGTCCCTCTGCTCGCCTGGGTCGCTCGCGCTTGGCGGACTATTCTGGCGGACTGATACGGGAATGACGGCGTCTTGAAGGCGATTCTCAAGCAAATTCCACGCCGCCTCGCACCGCCGCCGCCCGCACGAATCAGGTTCCTGCGCGGCCATCTGCCAGTGCCTAACGCGGGCAATTCCGCTGTCAAGCTGCAGCATCCCGGCCAACGGTATTTTTGTCCGATATTACTAGGAATTATCTTGCGGGTGATGGCTGACAGACCGGTCTCAAGACTGCATTGCGATAGATCAAAAATTATGGTTTGAGAGGCTTGATTTCGGCGTTCTAGCGATCTGGCCCGATTTCCTCTTAGAGGTATTCTTTCTCTTGGAGGCATTCTTGCGCGGCGGTTTGTCAGGCGGGCGGATCGAATAAGCGTTTCCCGGACACAGGGGAGCGCACTTGGGGTGATTTCGTAAGGGGAGCGCGAACGGCATGAGGATGTCGATGGGCCCGGTGGGCCGGCACTTGCTGGGATTGGCCGTGGCGGGTCTGACGCTGGCGACGGGCGGCGCGGCATTTGCCGAGCTCGGGCAGCCGAAGCCTTGGGAATGGACGCTTCAGGAGTCCGGCTCCCCGGTGATGGACAACATCGTCTGGTTCCACAACTTCCTGTTCGTGCTGATCACCCTGATCACGCTGTTCGTTCTGGCGCTGCTCGTGGTCGTGGTCATCAAGTTCAACGCGCGGGCCAATCCGGTTCCCTCGCGCACCACCCACAACACGCTGATCGAGGTGGCCTGGACGCTTGTTCCCGTGCTGATCCTGGTGGGCATCTCGGTGCCGTCGTTCCGGCTTCTGTTCCTCGAGCTCGACGTGCCGAAGGCGGATATCACCATCAAGGCGACCGGCAAGCAGTGGTACTGGTCCTACGCCTATCCCGATAACGGCAAGTTCGAGTTCGATTCGCTGATGGCGCAGGACAAGCAGCCCCGTCTGCTCGGCGTCGACAACGAGATGGTGGTGCCGGTGAACAAGGTGATTCGCGTCCAGACCACCGGCGCCGATGTCATCCACGCCTTCGCGGTGCCGGCTTTCGGCGTCAAGATCGACGCCATTCCGGGCCGGCTGAACGAGACCTGGTTCAAGGCCACCAAGACCGGCATGTATTACGGTCAGTGCTCTGAACTGTGCGGCAAGGACCACGCTTTCATGCCGATCGCCGTGCGTGTGGTGAGCGATCAGGAGTTCGCCTCCTGGGTCGAGACGGCGAAGAAGAAATACGCGAGCGGCGGCACCAGCACCTACGCCTCCGCAGCCGGCCCGACGCAGTAAGCGCCGGGCGACGGCTCCAAGGGACTGAGAGCGACATAAGGGCGGGACCTCCAAAGGTCCGAATGGGACGCAAGGCAGGATTTGAAAATGGCAACGAGCGCAGCGGCACACGGCGATCACGCCCACGGACATGACGAGCACGCCCATCCGACCGGATGGCGGCGCTACGTCTATTCGACCAATCACAAGGACATCGGCACGATGTACCTGATCTTCGCGGTCATCGCCGGCGTCATCGGTGCCGCGATGTCGATCGCGATCCGTGCCGAGCTGATGTATCCGGGCGTGCAGATCTTCCACGAGACGCACACCTATAACGTGTTCGTGACCTCGCACGGTCTGATCATGATCTTCTTCATGGTCATGCCCGCGATGATCGGCGGCTTCGGCAACTGGTTCGTCCCGCTGATGATCGGCGCGCCCGACATGGCGTTCCCGCGCATGAACAACATCTCGTTCTGGCTGCTGCCGGCCTCCTTCGGCCTGCTGCTGATGTCGACCTTCGTCGAGGGCGAGCCGGGTGCCAACGGCGTCGGCGCCGGCTGGACCATGTACGTGCCGCTGTCGAGCTCCGGCCATCCGGGTCCGGCCGTCGACTTCGCGATCCTGTCGCTGCATCTGGCGGGTGCCTCGTCGATCCTCGGCGCGATCAACTTCATCACCACCATCTTCAACATGCGCGCGCCGGGCATGACCCTGCACAAGATGCCGCTGTTCGTGTGGTCGATCCTGGTGACGGTGTTCCTGCTGCTGCTGTCGCTGCCGGTGCTCGCCGGCGCGATCACCATGCTGCTCACCGACCGCAATTTCGGCACGACCTTCTTCGCGCCTGATGGCGGCGGCGACCCGGTGCTGTTCCAGCATCTGTTCTGGTTCTTCGGTCACCCCGAGGTGTACATCCTGATCCTGCCCGGCTTCGGCATGGTCAGCCAGATCATCTCGACCTTCTCGCGCAAGCCCGTGTTCGGCTATCTCGGCATGGCCTACGCCATGGTCGCGATCGGCGGCATCGGCTTCGTGGTGTGGGCGCACCACATGTACACGGTCGGCATGTCCTCGGCGACGCAGGCCTATTTCGTCGCCGCGACGATGGTGATCGCGGTTCCGACCGGCGTGAAGATCTTCTCCTGGATCGCCACGATGTGGGGCGGCTCGATCGAATTCCGGGCGCCGATGATCTGGGCGGTGGGCTTCATCTTCCTGTTCACGGTCGGCGGCGTCACCGGCGTCGTGCTGGCGAACGCGGGCGTCGACCGCGTGCTGCAGGAGACCTACTACGTCGTCGCCCACTTCCACTACGTGCTGTCGCTCGGTGCGGTGTTCGCGATCTTCGCCGGCTGGTACTACTGGTTCCCGAAGATGTCGGGCTACATGTACAACGAGACGCTCGCGAAGGCGCACTTCTGGGTCACCTTCATCGGCGTCAACCTGGTGTTCTTCCCGCAGCACTTCCTCGGCCTGTCGGGCATGCCGCGCCGCTACGTCGACTATCCCGACGCGTTCGCGGGATGGAACCTGGTCTCGTCGGTCGGCTCCTACATCTCCGGCTTCGGCGTGCTGATCTTCCTCTACTGCGTGCTCGACGCCTTCATGAAGAAGGTGCCGGCCGGGGACAATCCGTGGGGTGCGGGTGCGACCACGCTGGAATGGACCTTGCCCTCGCCGCCGCCCTTCCACCAGTTCGAAGTGCTGCCCCGCGTGCAGTAAGCCATCAGCCGCGGCGCCCGTGACGGGCGCCGCGGCGCTATAAGGAAGCGAGTTGAATTCGTGTCCGTGCTCGACCACAACGCCATCGACATCAATCCCCGCATCTCCGAGGCGGAGGTCGGCGACTACATCGCGCTGTTGAAGCCGCGGGTGATGTCGCTGGTGATCTTCACCGCGCTGGTCGGCATGGCAATGGCGCCCGGGCATTTCCACTGGGTGCTGGCGATCACCTCGCTGCTCTGCATCGCCGTCGGCGCCGGCGCCTCCGGCGCGCTCAACATGGCGCTCGAAGGCGACATCGACTCCAAGATGTCGCGCACGGCGAACCGGCCGATCCCGCGCGGCCGCATCACCCGACCCGAGGCGATGGCGTTCGGCCTGACGCTGTCGTTCTTCTCGGTGATGACGCTCGGCATCCTCGTCAACTGGATCGCGGGCGCGCTGCTCGCCTTCACCATCTTCTTCTACGTCGTGATCTACACGATGGGCCTGAAGCGCTGGACCGCGCAGAACATCGTGATCGGCGGCGCCGCCGGCGCGCTGCCGCCGGTCGTGGCCTGGGCCGCCGTCACGGGCACGGTCGACGTCGAGCCGCTGCTGCTGTTCGCCATCATCTTCTTCTGGACCCCGCCGCATTTCTGGGCGCTGGCGCTGTTCCGCTCCGACGACTATGCGCGCGCCGGCATTCCGATGCTGCCCAACGTCGCCGGTCCCGACGCGACGCGGCTGCAGATCCTGCTCTACACCGTCGTGCTGATCGCGGTCGCCGCCGCGCCCTGGGCGCTCGGCTATTTCGACGCGATTTACGGCATCGTCTCGCTGATCCTCGGCGCCGGCATGCTGGTGCTGGCGATCAACGTCTATCTGCGCCGCGAGCGAGCTGCGTCGCTGCGCGCGACCCGCAAGCTGTTCGCCTTCTCGATCCTCTATCTGTTCGTGCTGTTCGCGACCCTGCTGGCCGAGGTCGTGTTCCGTGCGCTGGCTCCGATGGTTGGGGGCGCATGATCACAGCGATGGCCGACAAACCCGAGACAGACGGAATCGTCCTCACCGAGGCGCAGAAGAAGAGCCGTCGTCAGCGCTCGATCGCCATCGCTCTGGCGCTCGGCGTGCTCGTGGTGCTGTTCTTTGCCGTCACCATGGTCAAGGGACCCGCGGTCCTCGTGCGGCCGATGTAGGAAACATGGATCACGAGCCCACCATATCGCAGCACGTCAGCGCCAAGCCGGCCGATCCCAAGCCGGCCAAGCGCCGCGCCTCGGGTCGCGATGCGGTGGTTGCGTCCATCTGCGGCGGCGTGGTCGCGCTGATGGTCGGTGCTTCCTACGCGGCCGTGCCGTTCTACAACTGGTTCTGCCGCGCCACCGGCTTCAACGGCACGACGCAGGTGGCGACTTCGGCGCCAGCCACCGGGCCGATCGCGCGAAAGATCTCGGTGCGCTTCGATTCCAACGTCGCGCCCGGCCTGCCCTGGAAGTTCGAGCCGGAGCAGAGCGAGATCGAGGTCAATATCGGCCAGGTCGTGACCGTGTTCTACACCGTGACCAACCAGGCCGCGCGCACCACGGCCGCGCAGGCGGCCTACAACGTCGCGCCGCTGACGGTCGGCTCCTACTTCCAGAAGATCAACTGCTTCTGCTTCACCGAGCAGACCATGGCACCCGGCGAGAAGCGCGAGATGCCGGTCGTGTTCTACGTCGATCCCTCGATCGCCGACGACCACGAGAACGACGGGCTGAACACGATCACGCTGTCCTACACCTTCTATCCGGTGAAGGATCCCGTGGTGAAGCCGCTGGCATCGGGCGAAGGCGACAAGCGCAAGGGAAATCTCTGACCGCAGAGCTCGCGCTCTGGAGGTCGGAAACAAGGGGATAAGTGCCTGACAGGCACGGGATTGAGGAGAGAGACCGCAAATGGCAACGGCGCACACCAAGCATCACGACTATCACCTGGTCGATCCCTCTCCGTGGCCGGCGGTCGGTTCGCTCTCGGCCTTCATCATGGCGGTCGGCGCGATCTCCTGGATGCACCACATGTTCTCGGCCGCGCCGATCGTGTTCGGCGTCGGCACCGTCGGCGTGCTCTACACCATGGCGAGCTGGTGGGGCGACGTGATCAAGGAAGCCCAGTACAAGGGCGACCACACCCGCGTCGTGCAGCTGCATCACCGCTACGGCATGATCCTGTTCATCGCCTCCGAGGTGATGTTCTTCGTCGCCTGGTTCTGGGCCTATTTCAACGCGGCGCTGTTCCCGGCCGACGCGGTCCACGCCACCCGTGATGCCGTGTTCGGCTGCGGTCTCGGCACCCAGGCCGGCGCCTGCGCGGTCCCCGGCACCTGGCCGCCGAAGGGCATCGAGACTTTCGATCCCTGGCACCTGCCGCTCCTGAACACGCTGATCCTGCTGACGTCAGGCACCACCGTGACCTGGGCGCACCACGCGCTGCTCGAGAACGACCGCCAGGGCCTGAAATACGGCCTGATCCTCACCGTCGTGCTGGGCGCGCTCTTCACCTGCGTACAGGCCTATGAGTACAGCCACGCGGCGTTCTCCTTCGCCGGCAACGTCTACGGCGCGACCTTCTTCATGGCGACCGGCTTCCACGGTTTCCACGTGCTGGTCGGCACCATCTTCCTGCTGGTCTGCCTGTTCCGTGCCTATGCCGGCCACTTCACGCCGAAGCAGCACCTCGGCTTCGAGTTCGCGGCCTGGTACTGGCACTTCGTCGACGTGGTCTGGCTGTTCCTGTTCCTCTGCATCTACGTCTGGGGACACGGCGCCGAGACCATGGCCCACGGCGCGCACTGAGCCGCAAGGCAGATGATCCCAAAGGGCGGCCGCAGGGCCGCCCTTTCCTTTTCCAGCCGCCGGAGCTCCGGCGGAAACTGTGATAGAGTCCGCCATCATGAACGACACCGCCGGTAAACCCGAGCCCGAGACCACCGTCCTGCAGAGCGCGCTGCGTGGGCTTGCCTGCAGATGCCCGCGCTGCGGCCAGGGCAAGCTCTACGCAGGCTTCCTGACGCTCGCACCCGCCTGCGACCGCTGCGGCCTCGACTACGCCTTCATCGACACCGGCGACGGTCCGGCGATCTTCATCATCATGCTGGCCGGCGGCATCGTCGTCGCGGCCGCGCTGATCGTCGAGGTCAAATACCAGCCGCCGTACTGGCTGCATGCGGTGCTGTGGTTGCCGCTGATCCTGGCCACCACGCTCCTGCCGCTGCGTGCGATGAAGTCGCTGCTGATCGCGCTGCAATTCCACCACAAGGCGGCGCCGGGCCGGTTGGTCGACCGCGCGAAATGAACGAGCCTGCACGCAAGCCTCGCGTGGCCGGCTTCGCACTGTTCACGCTGTTCCTGACGGCCGTCTTCCTCGCGCTCGGCTTCTGGCAATTGCAGCGGCGGACCGCCAAGCACGCGCTGGTCGCGGCACTTACCGAGCGTCTCGCCGCAGCGCCGGTCGCGCTGCCGCCGCCGACCATGTGGGCCGAGCTCAATCCCGCGCGCGACGAATTCCGCCGCGTCAGTTTCACCGCAACCTACGCAGCCCTGCCGGATGCGATGGTCTATTCCTCGGGCTCCGCGGTGCGCAAGGACGCACCAGGCCCCGGCACCTGGGCGTTCCTGCCGGCGCGGCTTCCAAGCGGCGAGACGGTCGTGATCGATGCCGGCTTCGTCGAGAACTCGATGCAGGACCGCAGCGTCGAGGATCGCGCGGTGAGGAAGCTCATCACCGGGCAGCCGGTCGCGCTCACCGGCTATCTGCGCTTTCCCGAGGCGGCCGGCTGGCTGACGCCGGCGGAAAACCGCGACAAGCGGCTCTGGTTCGTGCGCGATCATCCGGCCATCGCCAGCGCGCTCGGCTGGGGCGCGGTGGCGCCGTTCTATCTCGACCTCGAGCAGCCCGCGCCCGAGAACGGCATTCCGCGCCCGGGGCCGCTCGACGTGCACCTGAAGGACGATCATCTGCAATACGCCGTCACCTGGTTCATGCTCGCGGGCGCCGTGCTGATCGCCTTCGCGGTGTGGGCAAGAGGCCGGCGGCAGGCCTGAGCGCATCAGGGCATGATCCGGATCAGCGCGTCGCGTTTCCGGAGAGGATCGTGCCTGCGGCGCCATGACGAGCAATCCTGGCCGCACCGCGCTTGAGATGTCTGTCGATGGAACCCGGTATCGCCCGGGGTTTATTATTCAGCGCATATTCACGAGTGTGGTTCTAAGCCCGGCCGGTATTGTCCGCGGCAGACAGGATTGCAGCGTGAGCGATTTCGATCAGATGGGAATTATCGTCGACTGGGTGGATGCCTGCCGCAAGGGCGACCTCGCAGCCCTGCTCGACCTCTATGCCGACGACGCGCAGCTCGAATGCACCTGCAACGGTGCCCGGCGCTATCGCGGCCGCAGCGAGATCGAGGCCTATTGGCAGCCGCGGCTCAGCGCCTTCTCGTCGGCGGGGTTCGGGCTGGAAGAAATCCATCCCGCGCCCCACGGTGTCCATCTCGAATATTCCGTCGCCGGTGCGCTGCGCATACAGGCCTCGTTCCGCTTCAGCCCGGACGGCAAGATCCGCAGCACGCTGTGCGAACCGGCTCCGCAAACCGGGCAGATGAGCTGCGCGTGCTGAGAAGCTGCCTGGCGCCCCCTGCGTCATGCGTGGCGATCTTCGCATCAGTGCATCGCGCCCTCCCAGAACATCTCGAGTCGGAACTGAATTCGTCCAACGCTGCGCTTGGCGAGCGATGCGAATGGACGGATCGCCGGCGCCCGGCAACCGATTTGAATTGCAGCGTCTTCATCTTTTCGTCGCAGGCGCTGCGTGATTTTCCTTGAATTCTTGCATCTCTTTCCGCGCGATGTTGCGCGTCTTTCCCGCTTCTGTTCGCACGCGACGATAGGCGCTGCATGCGAGCCGCAGCTTAGACAAGTTCCAGGTTTGAGGTGCTCTACGCCGTGAGATGACCATGTTAGGTGAGCGCTCGGGGCTGCCCGGTTGGCAGCGTTGGGGTGCACTATGGAATTCGCGTTTGCGTCGGGTGGTTCGGTCCGCGCTGTTTCTCTCGGAGCTGTCAGCTTCATCGCTCTCTCATTCGGTCTTTCTTCGACGCGATCGGCGCATGCGCAGACGAACCTGCCTGCGGTGACGGTGGAAGCGCCTGCTGCATCGAAGCCGCGCCCTGTGGTCCGCCGCTCGCAATCATCGTCCGGACGGTCGCAGCAGCGACAGGCCGCGCAATCCGTGCAACGCGCAGCTCCCGTGCCCTACGTGACGCCGGCCACCGGCACGCTCGGAGCGCTGCCCCCGCCCTACGCCGGCGGACAAGTCGCGAGCGGCGGCGGTCTCGGCCTGCTCGGCAACCGCGGCGTGATGGACGCGCCCTTCAACCAGACCAGCTACACTGCCGAGCTGATCCAGAACCAGCAGGCGCGGACCATCCGCGACGTGCTGATCAACGATCCCTCCGTGCGCGTCATCCAGGCCGCCGGCGGCGGCGCCGATGGCCTTTTCATCCGCGGCTTCTATTACGACAGCGGCGACTATGCGCTGAACGGCCTCTCCGGCATCGCGCCCTACTACTCGACCGGCGCCAATTTCATCGAGCGTGTCGAAGTGCTGAAGGGGCCGAGCGCGGTGCTCAACGGCATGACGGTCGGCGGCACCGGCGCCTCGAGCGCCGGCGCGGTCGGCGGCAGCGTCAATCTGGTCACCAAGCACGCGGCCGACGTCGACATCACCCAGCTCACCGCGACCTATGTGTCGAAATCGCAGTTCGGCCAGCAGATCGACGTCAGCCGGCGCTATGGCGAGCACAAGGAATGGGGTGTCCGCCTCAACAGCACCTATTCCAACGGCAATACGCCGTGGAATCGCCAGAACGACGAGTTCGGCAACGTCGCGCTCGGGCTCGACTATCGCGGCGATACGGTGCGGGCCGCGGTCGACATCGGCTACCAGGCCGACGTGCTCGACCCGCCGCAGCGCTTCTTCTCGGTCGGCTCGACCCCGATCCCCTCGCCGCCCAAGGCCGGAACGAACTTTCAGGTCCCCTGGGCCTACTATCATCCGACCGACTTCTTCTCGACCGTCAAGGGCGAGGTCGACGTCACGGACTGGATCACGGCGTATGCCGGTTTCGGCTACCACGACAGCAACATCAACTACGCTTATCCCTCGCCGATCATCAGCAACGCCATTCCAGGTGTGCTGGCCGCGACGCCAGCAACGCCAGCCACCTTTCAACTCGGCGGCTTGCGAGCTACGCCGGGCATGGGGAAGGAAACCTACGAAACGCTCGCCGGTGAAGCTGGCGTCCGCATCAATGCCGATCTGGGGCCGGTCAATCATGCGGTGAATGTCGGCTATTCAATCACCGACCGGACCTACAACCAGCGCTTTCTGACTCCGTCCTCGGGTGCGATCTACTGGAATCTCTACTCCGAACCCACCAACATCGCGCAGCCGACCTTCAACACGGTCTCCGGCAGCCAGACCACGAACGTCGACCTCTGGAGCGTCGGCGTCTCCGATACGATGTCGATGTGGGACAAGCGGCTTCAGTTCACTGTCGGCGTGAGGCGCCAGACTGCGGGAAGCTCGGTGGCGAACTACCTCACCCCGTCCTCTTCGCGCGGCGAGCAGGACACCTCGGTGTGGACGCCGGCCTACGCCGTTGTGGTCAAGCCGATCGAACACATCTCGCTCTACGCGAACTACATCGAAGGTCTGCAGACGCCGGCCGTCGTCGGCGGCACGTTCCTGAACCGCGGGACGGTGTTCCCGCCCGGCCAGACCAAGCAGGTCGAGGCCGGCATCAAGATTGATGCCGGGCGCATCACCACGACCCTGAGCGGGTTCGATATCTCCCAGCCGAGCATCATCTCCGTCGCCGTGCCGGGCGGAACGGAGCAGCGGCTCAACGGACGCCAGCGCAATCGCGGCATCGAGCTCAACGTGTTCGGCCAGGTCACGCCGGCGATCAGGCTGCTCGGCGGCGTCGCCATGATCCATGGCGTGCAGGAGCAGGCGGCGCTGGCCTCGAACAACGGCAAGGATGCGGTCGGCGTGCCGGGCGTGACAGCCAATATCGGCGCGGAATGGGATACGCCCTTTCTCCGTGATTTCACCCTCACCGGGCGCGTCGTCTACACCAGCTGGCAATATGTCGACGTCGCCAACACGTTGACGATTCCGGAATGGACCCGGGTCGACCTCGGCGCGCGCTACACCTTCACCTCGCCGTGGAACGGCAAGCCCATCGTGGTCCGCGGCAGCATCGAGAACGTCTTCAACAAGGCCTATTGGGCCTCCGCCTATAGCGGCGTGATCACGCTGGCGGCACCCCGGACCTATCTGGTCTCGACCACTTTCAACTTTTGACATTGCGGGGATTCGCAGCAGGCCGGCAACACATGAAGACCTTCGCCAGAACCATGCTCGCCATCGTCGGCGGCTATGTCGGGACATCGGCGATCATCGCCGCGCTCGCCGTCATCGCCGTCGCCGCGGGCGGCATGGAGCGCAGCGAAGCCGCCACATTGACGTCCATGCTCGGGTTCGTGATCTATCTCGCCGTCATCATCTGGTCGTTCGCCGATCCCGCTTTGCTGCGTGTCGCGCTCGGCCTCGGCGCGGTCTCGGGGCTGAGCTACGCGGTCGTCTTGCTGCTCGCCCGGGCTCCGGTGTAGCGCGCATGCAAGTAGGCTTCCGCGCATCGATGAACTGGCTCCACACCTGGTCGGGCGTGGTGCTGGGCTCGCTCTTGTTCGCGATCTTCTGGATGGGGACCCTGTCGGTGTTCGACAAGGAGATCGACCGCTGGATGATGCCGGCGACGCGGCTGGCCATGCCGGCGGCGTTTTCCTACGAGACCATGCGCCCGGCCTACCTGGCGGGCGTGGCGGCCAAGGCGCCGGCCGTGCTGCTGCTGGTGCCGAACGAGCGCAATCCGGTCGTCACGGCGCTGTGGCGCAATGCCGACGGCTCCTTCACCCAGCGCCTGTTCGATCCGTCGACGGGCGCCGAACTGCCGGATCAGGGCACGCTGGCCGCCTCCCGCTTCATCTATCCGTTCCACTACACACTGAACCTGAAAATGTTCGGTGTCGGCTACTGGATCGTCGGTCTTTGCGGCATGATGATGATGGCGCTGTGCGTGTCGGGCGTCGTCATCCACCGCAAGATCTTCGCCGACTTCTTCACGTTTCGGCCCGAGCGCAAGGTCGGCCGTGCCACGCTCGATCTGCACAATGTCGCGGGCGTGCTCGGCCTGCCGTTTCACGTCGTGATCAGCCTGTCGGGCCTCGTGATCCTGTTCGCGATCTACTTTCCCAGCAGCATCTGGGCGGTCTACGGCAAGGATGCGCGCCTGTTCGGCCGCGAGGCCTACGGCTCCTATGCGCGGCCGCCGGTCAAGCAGGCCGCCGACCTGATCTCGTTCGATGCGATCGTCGCCAGGGCAAAGGCGTCATGGGGGCAGGGCGAACCCAACTATCTCTACGTCTTCAATCCCGGCGACGCCACCGTCTATGTCCAGGCCAACCGCGCCTCCGAGGATGTCGTCGGCAACATCTCGGCCGTCGCCTATATCGACGGCGTCAGCGGCGACCTGCTCGCGGCCAGCAAGCCCGAAAAGCCGGCGGCCATGGTGCAGCGCTTCATCGCTGGCCTGCATTTCATCCAGTTCAGGCACTGGACGTTGCGATGGCTGTATTTCGGGCTTGGCCTCGCCGGATGCGCGCTGATCGCCACCGGCCTGTTGTTCTGGGTGGAATCGCGGCGCGAGCGGCACCGCAAGCTCGGTCGCTCCGGCGCTGGAATCGTCGAGGCGGTGACGGTCGCGAGCGTCACCGGCATATTGATTGCGACCTGTTGCTACATGATATCCAATCGTGTCCTGCCGCTCGGCGTGACGGTCCTCGGCCTAGATCGGATCGCGATCGAGATCATCGTCTTTCATCTCGCATGGTTGGCCACCTTGCTGCACGCCTGGGTCGCCGGCCGCAGGGCCTGGGCCGGCCAATGCATGGTCGTCGCCGTGCTGGCCGCCTCAGCCGTTCTGCTCAACGCCCTGACGACGGGAGATCATCTGCTCAAGGCGGTGGCGCATCGTCATTCGTGGCCGGTGGCCGGCATCGACGCCATGCTGCTGCTGACGGCGGTCGTCGCGGCGCTGGTGGCGCGTCGACTGGCCGGAGAACGGCCGCCCGAGCGGGCGGCCCGGGAGGCGCGCGCGTGATCGTTGCGTTCGCGCTGCTCATGGCGGGGTGGAGCCTGATCGCCGGCAGTCAGCCCAAGCAGTACGGCCGGGTCTTTCACGGCCGGCATCTGTCCGGGCCGCTCAGGAAGGCGATCCGAGGCGTGGGCGTGGCGCTGCTGCTGGCCGCTCTGGCGGTCATGGCGCGCTCCGACAGTGCGGCCTTTGCGGTGCTGAGCTGGGTCTGCCTGCTGAGCGTCAGCGCGATGCTCGTGGCGTTGATCCTGGCCTGGCTGCCCCGATGGGTATCTGCGCGTCGGCCTCAGGCGGATTCCGTCACGGGCAGGCGGCAGCGCACGTAAGTTCGCTCATCAACGCGCAAAAGCGACAGCGATCCGCTCAGCGCCCGCACGCGCTCGTGCATGCCGGTGAGGCCCCGGCCGAAGACGTTGCCGGCAGGAAATCCGGCGCCGTCGTCGGAGATCTCTATGTCGAGCGTCTCGCCGATGACGGTCACCTGCACGTGGGCCTGGTGCGCGCCGGCATGACGCAGCACGTTGGTGAGAGCCTCCTGGACGACACGGTAGACGGTCCGGGCCAACGGCCCGTCGATCACGTTCAGATCCGGATCGATCGTGTCCGTCAGGACGATATGCGGTGCCTGCTTGCGATAGCTCTGGAGCAGCGTCTGCACGCTGGTCGAAAGGCCCAGTTCCTCGATGTAGAGCGGTCGCAGCCGGTCGAGGATGCGGCGGTTGGTCTGCTGGAGCGCTTCGACCGATTGCAGCAGCTCCTCGGCCGAATTGCTGAAATTTCCTGCCTGCGGCGCGGCGTCGATCAGCGCGATCGTGCCGGCGCGGATGCTGAACAGCAGCGGTCCGAGCTCGTCGTGCAATTCGCGGGCGAGATCACGCCGCTCGTCGTCCTGGAGCGACACCAGGCGATGCATCAGATCGCGATTGTCCTGGCTCAATTGCGCAAGCGTTGCAGCCAGTGCGTTCGCCTCCGCACAGCTCTGCCGAATCTCCGGCGGCCCTCCGACCGGGATCGGCTTCGTGTAATCGCCACGCCGCATCCGCGTCAGGCCTTCGCCGAGATGCTGCAGGGGGCGCAGTGCCGATCCCGCGAAGACATAGGCGATGATTCCGGTGAGCACCGTCAGCACGGCGACGAGGCTGGTCAGCGCCAGGAAGCCGATCCACTTCTCGAACACGTCGGCGGACAGGTCCGGCAGGAACACGATATCGCCGATACGTCTGCCATCGATCAGCACCGGGGCTGCAGTGTCCGTGTCGGGCACCATGATCAGGTTGATGAACCACTGCGGGACCCCTTTTAGGTTGTGAATGCGGTCCTGTGGCGAAGGCGCAGGAGCGCCTTCCGCGGAGCGGAATTGAATGTCGGAAGAGGTGGTCAAGGATTGGATGAAGGCGTCGAGCATCTTCCGCGGATTGTCCGCGGCGCTCAAAGTGTGGTTGAGTGCGGCGGCGATCGTGCGGGTCGAACGTCGGGCGGGCTCATTCTCGTCGGCCAGCTGACCGCTCGCGAATATCTGGAGCAGCACGCCGGCGAGGATCAGCGCTGCGAGAAAGCTCGCGCCGAGTGGAACAAACAGTTGCGTTCTGAACGAGAGTCGTTGCCACATTGGGACAATTCTAACGCGCACCGGCGGAATTACTCTTTCCATTTGTTCCCGCCGGTCTATGAGTTGAAAAACAAGAGAGCGCGCGATGCAAGATACCGCCAAACCCGGGACCCGGGTTCTGATTGTCGACGACCATCCCGTGGTGCTGTCCGGTTGCCGCACCCTGTTCGCGGCGGACCATTCGATCCGTATCGACGAGGCGTCCGACGCCAAATCCGGGCATCGCGCCTATGTCAGCAAGCGGCCCGACGTCACCGTGATCGACATCAGCCTGCCCGACGTCTCCGGTTTCGAGCTGATGCGGCGCATCCGCAAGGACGACCCCGGCGCCAAGATCATCATGTTCAGCATGAACGACGACCCGGCCTTCGTGGTGCGGGCAGTCGAGCTTGGGGCGCAGGGCTATGTCTCCAAGGGCGACGATCCCCGGATCCTGCTCAAGGCGGTGCGCAAGGTGGTGGCGGGCGACAATTTCATCTCCCCGCAGCTCGCGGAAGCCGTGACGTTTTCCGGCGCGGCCATCAAGGCCAACCCTGCGTCGCAGATGACGCCACGGGAGCTCGAGATTCTCCGTTTGCTCGGACGCGGCGACAAGATCGTGGAAGTGGCCGAGGCACTCGGCATTTCCTACAAGACGGTCGCCAACACCACGTCCTTGCTCAAGCAGAAGTTGGGAGCCAAGAACCATTCCGACCTGATCAGGATCGCGGTGGAAATCGGGATGAATTGATGGTCCGGGGGACCCGGCATTGATTTGCCCCCGAGATGTCCCGGAATTCGGGAAATGACGGCAACGCGCAGGCGTACGGCGGCCTGGCTGTCCTTGTCGGCGCCGAACTTGGATCGGGAAAAATAGGAACATTCTCTCGCATATCTCGTTTTCGCCCTTGACGGTTTCGTGACAGGCGACGAAAGGTTGCGCGATCAGTTTTGATGGGTCGGGCGACCCGGACGAGGCAAACCGGTCTGCACATATCAACGACAGACCTTCCAAGAGAGGGGCTGCGGCATCGCCGCAGCCCTTTTTCGTTGGGCGGGGTGGAGGCGGGAAGCGGTTTCCCGATGCCGCAAAACACTTTATGGTGGCCCAAAGCCTCTGGCTGTTAGCAAGTAGTTTCATAGAATCAAAGGCTTAACGAGCGGCTCAGGCCGGTCGGCCTTTGGAGGGCAGTTTGACTCGTTATATCTCGACCCGGGGCGAGGCCCCCGAACTCGGCTTCTGCGACGTGATGCTGACCGGGCTTGCCCGCGACGGCGGCCTGTATGTGCCGACCGTCTGGCCGCAACTCTCCACTGATGCCATCGCCGGCTTCTTCGGTCGCCCCTATTGGGAGGTCGCGGTCGACGTGATCCGTCCCTTTGTCGGCGGTGAGATCTCCGACGCCGAGCTCGGCCGCATGGCGAACGAGGCCTATGCCACCTTCCGCCATCCCGCCGTGGTGCCGCTGCGCCAGATGTCGCCGCACCAGTTCGTGCTGGAGCTGTTCCACGGCCCGACGCTCGCCTTCAAGGACGTGGCGATGCAGCTGATTTCGCGGCTGATGGACCACGTGCTCGCCAAGCGCGGTCAGCGCACCACCATCGTGGTCGCGACGTCGGGCGATACCGGCGGCGCCGCCGTGGAAGCCTTTGCCGGCCTCGAGAATGTCGATCTCATCGTGCTGTTCCCGCACGGCCGCATCTCCGAGGTGCAGCGGCGGATGATGACGACGACGGGCGCGGCCAATGTCCATGCGCTCGCCATCGAGGGCAATTTCGACGATTGCCAGGCGCTGGTGAAGGGCATGTTCAACAACCATCGCTTCCGCGACGCGACCTCGCTCTCCGGCGTCAATTCCATCAACTGGGCGCGCATCGTCGCCCAGGTGGTCTACTATTTCACCTCCGCCGTTGCCGTCGGCGCGCCGGCGCGCGCGGTGGATTTCGTGGTGCCGACCGGCAATTTCGGCGACATCTTCGCCGGCTACGTCGCCAAGCGCATGGGGCTGCCGGTGCGCACCCTGCGCATCGCCGCCAACGTCAACGACATCCTGGCGCGCACCCTGAAGACCGGGATCTACGAGGTGCGCGAGGTGCACGCGACGGCGTCGCCCTCGATGGACATCCAGATCTCGTCGAATTTCGAACGGCTGCTGTTCGAGGCCGGCCGGCGCGATGCGGCGGGCGTGCGCCGTCTGATGGATTCGCTGAAGCAGTCCGGACGTTTCGTGCTGCCCGATGCGACGCTGGCGGCCATCCGCGAGGAGTTCGACGCCGGCCGCGCGGACGAGACCGAGACTGCGGCTGCGATCCGCGCCGGCTGGCGCGAGGCGGGCGAGCTGGTCGATCCCCATACGGCGGTGGCGCTCGCTGTCGCCGACCGCGACACCACCGACACGCGGGTTCCGAGCATCGTGCTCTCGACCGCCCATCCGGCCAAATTCCCCGACGCTGTCGAAGCGGCCTGCGGCCAGCGGCCGCAACTGCCGGCCTGGCTCGACGGGTTGATGACCAAATCCGAACACATGAAGGTGATGAAGAACGATCAGGCCGAGCTCGAGCGGTTCGTGTTGTCGGTCAGCCGCGCCGCAAAGCAGGGAGTTGCCGGATGAGTGTCGAGATTTCCAAGCTTGCCTCCGGCCTGACCGTCGTCACCGACAAGATGCCTCATCTGGAGACCGCCGCGCTCGGCGTCTGGGCCGGCGTCGGCGGGCGCGACGAGAAGCCGAACGAGCACGGCATCTCGCATCTGCTCGAACACATGGCGTTCAAGGGCACGACGAAGCGCTCCTCGCGCGAGATCGTCGAGGAGATCGAGGCGGTCGGCGGCGACCTCAATGCCGGCACCTCGACCGAGACGACGTCCTATTACGCGCGGGTGCTGAAGGCCGACGTGCCGCTCGCGCTCGACGTGCTCGCCGACATCCTGGCCAATCCCGCCTTCGAGCCGGACGAGCTGGAGCGCGAGAAGAACGTCATCGTGCAGGAGATCGGGGCGGCGCAGGACACGCCCGACGACGTCGTGTTCGAGCATCTCAACGAGCTCTGCTATCCCGACCAGCCGATGGGCCGCTCGCTGCTCGGCACGGCCAAGACGCTGCGCAGCTTCAACCGCGACATGCTGCGCGGCTATCTGTCCACGCATTATCGCGGGCCCGACATGGTGGTGGCGGCGGCCGGCGCGGTCGATCACGGCCAAGTGGTCGCCGAGGCCGAGAAGCGCTTTGCGAGTTTCGAGGCGGCGCCGGGCCCGAAGCCGCAAACCGCTCAATTCGGCAAGGGCGGCGCCAAGGTGGTGCATCGCGAGCTGGAACAGGCGCATCTGACGCTGGCGCTGGAAGGCGTGCCGCAGGCCGATGCGTCGCTGTTCTCGCTCCAGGTCTTCACCAACATCCTCGGCGGCGGAATGTCGTCGCGCCTGTTCCAGGAGGTGCGCGAGAAGCGCGGTCTCTGTTACTCGATCTACTCGTTCCACGCGCCCTATACCGATACCGGCTTCTTCGGCCTCTACACCGGCACCGATCCGGCCGATGCGCCGGAGATGATGGAGGTCGTGATCGACATCATGAATGAGTCGGTGGAAACGCTGACCGAGGCCGAGATCGCACGGGCCAAGGCGCAGATGAAGGCGGGCCTGCTGATGGCGCTGGAGAGCTGTTCGTCCCGCGCCGAGCAGCTCGCCCGGCATGTTCTCGCCTATGGGCGGCCGCAGACGGTCGAGGAGCTGGTTGGCCGGATCGACGCCGTCAGCGTCGAATCGACCCGGGACGCGGCGCGTGCACTGCTTTCGCGCAGTCGCCCTGCAGTTGTCGCATTAGGCAGTGGCAGGGGTCTGGACACGGCGGTGTCTTTTGCGGAAGGATTGACCCGGGCACGTGCCAAGGCGCGGCTGCACTAGGAGCCGCACACGGGCCGATCTGCCCCGGGAAGCATCACCATGGCCCTCTTTCGTCTGCCGTCCAGTGGACCCGCCGCCCTCGCGCCGCGCGGCAACGGGCTGCTCTTGCGCGCACCGCAGATGTCGGACTTCCTGCAATGGGCGCATTTGCGCGAAACCAGCCGCGACTACCTGACGCCCTGGGAGCCGATCTGGCCCTCGGACGACCTGACGCGCTCCGGCTTCCGTCGTCGCCTGCGCCGCTATTCCGAGGATATCGCCGCGGACCGCTCCTATCCCTTCCTGATCTTTCGCGAGCTCGACGGCGCCATGGTCGGCGGCATCACGCTGGCCAATGTCCGGCGCGGCATCGTGCAGGCCGGCACCATCGGTTACTGGATCGGTCAGCCCCATGCGCATCGCGGCTACATGACGGCGGCGCTGCGGGTGCTGCTGCCGACGTTGTTCGGCGAGCTGAACCTGCACCGGGTGGAGGCGGCCTGCATTCCCACCAATGCGCCCTCGATCCGGGTGCTGGAGAAATGCGGCTTCTCCCGCGAGGGTCTGGCGCGCCGCTACCTCTGCATCAACGGGGTCTGGCAGGACCATTTGCTGTTCGGCCTCTTGCACGAGGATTTCCGCGGCTGAGCCGCCCCATTCGTGCGGCCAAATCCCCCTTTTTGCTGCCTTGGGTTCGCCGATTTTGGCGATATAAGGCGCATGTTCCGGCCGGTGATCGGCCGGACAAGTGTCATTGGAGTACGGGCTTTGATGGTGAAGCAGCTTCGGTCATCGGAGAATGTGCTGCGGCGGATGCCGGCGATCATGCTGGCATTGTCGATGTCGTTCGCGGCGGTTTCGCCGGTGGCCGCCCAGTCCCTGACCGACCGTTTCAAGAACCTGTTCGGCGGCAAGTCCGACGAGCCGGCTCAGCCCAAGCCGCCGCCCGCGCCCGGCCAGCCGGCTGAAGACGATCTCGATTGCCCGCAGGTGACGGTGCGCGCGGGGGCCTCGACCTACGCGGTGGGCGCCGGCAACAAGCCGGCGGTCGGCAATGAGATTCGTTTCCAGGCCACGATCACCAAGATGGCGCGCGAATGTGCCCGCAGCAGCGGCGGCATCACGGCCCGGATCGGCATTCAGGGCCGCGTCATTGCCGGACCTGCCGGTGCGCCTGCCACGGTCGAGGTGCCGCTGCGCATCGCCGTCGTGCAGGGTGGCGTCGGCGAGAAGGTGATCGCTTCGAAGGCCTATCGGACCACGGTCGACATGACCGAGGGCGGCAGTGTGCCCTTCACCTTTGTCGTCGAGGATGTGACCTATCCGGTGCCGCCGCCTGCGGTCGCCGACAACTACATCTTCTATGTCGGCTTCGACCCGCAGGCGCTCTCGCCCGAGCCGAAGGGGCGCAAGAAGAAGTAGCGAACGACTCGTGCCCCGGACGCAGCGCAGCGCTTCTTCAGCGGTGCGCTGCAGAGCCGGCAACTGTTATGTTGACGGTGCGACCTTATAGATTTTTCGGTCGCGCAGCATAGCGTTGAGGATGGTCAGCAGCTTC